>WQZW01000335.1 GCA_009780545.1 Treponema sp. | reverse complement strand
CGCTCCATGGATAATGCGCGAATATTTGGGAAAACGGCTCCCAATTTCGGATAAAACAACGAAAAACACCCCAAAAGATGTCTTTTCCCTCCGTGTAACTCCGTGTTCTCCGTGGTTTAATTCTTCCCTCCGTGGTTTTGAATCGTAAAAACGGAACCTGCGGAGTAAATGCTGTTGCCCTGGGGTCGGATTGGCCCCCATTGCCCAATTCCGCCACTTTCCCCTACAATAACGCTGTACGTATCTTGGGACTTTTCAAGAAAGTTCCCTCAATGTTGGACATAAATTTTTTTGAGCGAGGGCTATTTTGGAAGAGATCAAAGTGATTATGGCCTGTAGGGACTGCCTCAGGCAGAAGGCGATTGTCGAGGCCATCGAGGACGGGGGACTTGCCCTGGCGGACAGGGTCGATGACGGGTACGGGCTGATGGGCGTAACGATGCGGCGACAGCCGGATGCCGTTGTTCTGGATGCCGATCTTGAGGGCGAGGATATCATCCGGCTTATCACCATGGTAAGGCAGAATTCCCCTTCAACCTGTTTCGTGCTGGTCTACGGTTCGGTGGAGAGCGTCCCGCTGGGAGAGGCGCTGCGGGTCGGTGTTTCCGGCTTCCTGTCGGTTCCCGACCTGGACGGTCTGGTCCGTGCCATCAGGATCGGCCGTCTCGGCGGGCTGTACTTCGGCGAATCGCTAAAGGAAAGGGTGTTGCCCAGGTTTTCGCTGTACGACAGAAAAGGCGTTCCCCTGCCGAAGCCCGGCCGGGCCCACGAGATGCTAAACCCTACGGACATTCTGATACTGCAGGCCATCGTCCGGGGCGATCTGGACACGAAAATTGCCGACGACCTCAGCCTCAGTTCCGGCTATGTACGCAACTGTATTTGCAGGGCAAAGAAGAAAGTCGGCGTGAAGAACCGGACCCAGCTGGGCATCTACGCCCTCTCCGCCGGCCTTATCAGCCTGGAACAGGAAGGCGACGGGCCGTACGAAGGGGACGAGGCGGAATTAGCGGCTGGTGAGTAGGTTCCGTTCCCTGTCGAACTGCCGGAGGGCGAGGGTGATCAGGCGGGTGATCAGCTCGGTGTAGTCGATCCCCGAAGCAGCCCAGAGCTTGGGATACATGCTGATCTTGGTAAAGCCCGGCATGGTGTTGATCTCGTTGACCAGCACTTCGCCGTCCTGCCGCAGGAAAAAGTCCACTCGGGCAATGCCCCGGCAGCCCAGTACCTCGAAGGCCCGAACCGCAAGGGCCCGTATCCGCCCGGCAGCGGCATTGTCGATTTGTGCCGGCACCTCAAGCCGCGCACCGTTCTCGTCCAGGTACTTCGCCTCGTAGGAATAGAAGTCATGGCTGGGGATCACCTCGCCCGGAACCGAGGCCGAAGGGCTTTCGTTGCCAAGCACGGCACATTCGATCTCCCTGCCATGGACATACGCTTCGACAATCACCTTGGTATCGTAGGAAAAGGCATTTTGCAGGGCGGCAGAAAAACCGGCCCCGTCGGAAACCTTGCCGATTCCCACCGAGGATCCCATGTTGGCCGGCTTGACAAACATGGGAATCCCCAGTTCGGCCTTCAGCTCTTCGAATGACGATTTGTTTTCCGGAGTAAGGCAGCGGAATCGGCCGATGGGGATTCCGGCCTCGCGGAACAGGCGTTTCATAACGTCCTTGTCCATCCCGACCGCCGAAGCGAGCACGCCGGAACCCACGAAGGGAATGTCGGCAAGCTTGAGCAGTCCCTGAACGGTACCGTCCTCGCCGAAAGGTCCGTGGAGGATGGGGAAGGCAACGTCCAGCTTGGGCAGTTCGGGGCCTTTTTGCCCGGAAAGGTCGGCAAGTCGGCCGTTGCTTTCCGGAACAAGGGCTACCGGCCGTCCGCTTTCAAGCCGGTCGAACTGGCCGATCTGTTCCGCCAACCGCCAGGTTCCGTTTTTTTCTATGCCGATGAGTACCGGTTCGAACTTGGTCCGGTCGATGGCGTCGAACACATTGCCGGCGGACTGCAGGGAAACCTCGTGTTCCGCCGATTTGCCCCCAAAGAGTATCCCTACCCGGAGCTTTCCGTTGTCTTGAATCATTTTCAATTATAAGCATGGATTCGGGGACAGTGGGAAGCCTGTCCAAGGTTATCATCATCCAAAGGATGATGATAACCTTGGACTCGGAGTTTTGCGGAGCAAAACTCCACGCTTTGGCTGAACGGTAAATGCCTGGAGATTTGTTTCGCAAAGCTCCATCCAGCTACTGCGGGGCGTTGCGGGGCAGCGCCCCGCTCGGGGGGTAGCGGAAAACGCCGAAGGTGGTTGGAGCGTGGGGGGTTGCCCCCCCTCCTGATTGTGTTCGGAGGGTACATACCCCGTCATTCATGGCGGGGATTACGCTTCGCTTTCCTACATTCCCCGAAGAAGTTCCCGTGGTTTCGATCCCTGGGCCGGGCCGACCACGCCCCGGTGTTCCATTATCTCCACGAGCCGGGCGGCGCGGTTGTAGCCGACCTTG
>WQZW01000334.1 GCA_009780545.1 Treponema sp. | reverse complement strand
CAGGTTCATCGACGACGCGGACAGTTTCAGGTCTTTTTCCTGGAAGGCGAGATACTTTTGTATGTCATCCTCGGTTATCTCCTTCGGGGTTTTGCGCAGGAGACGGCACAGGGAGCGGTTATAGTGAAGGTATGTTGAGCGAGTCCGAGGGCTGTATTTGCGCGCGCGGAGTTCGGTTTCCAGTTTTTCTTTCCATTCGGGGGCGAAATATTCGGGCGCGTCGGCGCGTTCGTCCTTTGGCGAGGCGGGGATGGCGGCGCGGCCCTCCGGCTCCAGCGAAAAGAAGTTCCGCACGCTGAGGGAACCGCTCGCTTCGTCCGCGATGGCATAGGTTCGCTTTCCCAGCAGTTTTTCGATGACAAGCCGGTTTGGTTCGGTATCTTCAATATGAAACGTCCGCGACGGCGCATCGAAACGGGCCTGACGGCAGGCGACGACGGCGCGGAAAAGCTCCTTGTCGTATCCGGTCATCGGCAGCGAAATTGTTCCGCCCGCGCACAGAAGATATACTACGTCCATCGCCTTCTCCGGAAAGGAATTGTATTGGAACCCACGTCCCGCTTGGTGATTTTGCGGTCCGCCACTTCCGTCGCCCTTTTATGGCACGGCGAAGCCAGGAACGGCCGGCTGGCGAATTCCGGCCGTTTTGCCGCGCCTCGAGAAGTTGGTCCCGCATAATTTCTCGGCAGCCGGAACATGCTCGATAATTCTTGCGGGTGCTTTTACCTTCCAGTTATCATTGTAACACGGGCGGCCGTTTGTGTCCACTTTGAATGTCTCAACCGGAATCGCCGGCGTGGGAACGCATGGAGCGTTCCCACGCGGCGGGAAGCTTACCCGGGGATTTGCCTGCTGCCGGCCCTTTCCTGTCCCGACCGTAGTAATTCAAAATTCTTCCTTCTTCCTTACTTGATTCACAGCAGGCTCACCGGGTCGACGTCAACCTCGATGTAGACCTTGGCGTCGGCGGTTGCGGCGTAGCGTTCCAGGGCGAGGCTCGCGGCGCGGTGGAGGCGGCCCATGGCCGGTCCGCGGAGGATGAGGTGGCGGCGGTGGTTGCCGGCGATGATGCCGATGGGGCATTCGGCCGGTCCCAGCATGTCGGCGTCCGGGGGGAGGAGGGAGCGGGCGATTGCGGCCAGGCGTTCCAGGGCGGCTTCGGCGCGGTCCGGTTCCCGGCTGCGGGCGCCGAGGCGGATGAGGCGGGTGTAGGGGGGGAAGCCCAGGGCCCTGCGGTGGGCCAGTTCCTCGGCGAAGAAGCCGGGAACGTCGGTGGCGCAGGCCTTGACGATCACCGGGTCGCCCATCCGCAGGGTTTGGACGACGACCTTGCCGTCCGGAAAGTAGCGTCCGGCGCGGCCGGCGACCTGGACGATGAGGGAAAAGGTCCGTTCGGCGGCCCTGAAGTCCGGAAGCTGGAGGCCGGAATCGGCAAGGACCACGCCGACAAGGCGGACGCCGGGGAAGTTGAGGCCCTTGGCGACCATCTGGGTTCCCAGGAGTATGTCGATGAGGCCGGCCTTGAAGGCGGCCAGGGTTTCCTCCAGCAGGGCGGGCTTGCCGGCGCTGTCGGCATCGGCCCTGCGGACCCGGAGGTCGGGGAAGCTCCGCCTGACTTCCTCCTCCACCAGCTCGGTGCCGAAGCCCCGGTAGCCGGCTTCCAGCGAACCGCACCGGGGACAGGCGCGGGGCGGGGGTTCGGAATAGCCGCAGTAGTGGCAGACGGCCCGGCCCCGGCTTTTGTGCCATGTGAGGGACACCGAGCAATGCCTGCAGGTCTGTTTGTGGTTGCAGGAAGGGCAGTAGAAGAAGTGGGCGAAGCCGCGGCGGTTCAGGAAGAGGATCGTCTGCCGGCCGGCCAGGGCCGTTTCCCGGATCTCCCGCTTCAGTTCGGCGCTGAGGCAGCCCTCGGTTCCGGCAAGGCTGACCGGCCGTATCTCCGGCATGCTGCCCCCGGAAAGCCGGGCGGAAAGGTCCAGCCGCCGGATCGCGCCCTCGTTCATCAGCTTCCAGGCCTCGGCCGAGGGGGTCGCCGATCCCATCACCAGGATTCCCCCGCCGGTCGCGCAGCGCCGCATCGCCGTCTGCCTGGCATGGTAGCGGGGGGTGTTGCCGGACTTGTACGATCCGTCGTGTTCCTCGTCTATGACGATCATCCCCAGGTTCTTCACCGGGGCGAAGACGGCGCTCCGGGGACCGATGACGATGGGAGCCTCGCCCCGCCGTATCCGCGCCCATTCGGCCAGGCGCTGAGCCGGGGTCATGCCGGAGTGCAGGGTGGCGGCGGCCTGTCCGAAACGTTCGCCGATGAGCTTGGCCGTCTGGTGGGTGAGGGAGATTTCCGGGACCAGGTAGATGACCGACCTGCCCCGCCGCAGCATTTCGGCCGCCGCCCGGAGGAAGACCTCGGTCTTGCCGGAACCGGTGATGCCGTACAGGTAGAACATCGGGGCCCGTTTTCCCGTTTTGCCGGATTCCGGCCCGGTGTCGGCTTCGAGGATTGCCTT
>WQZW01000333.1 GCA_009780545.1 Treponema sp. | reverse complement strand
GGACGAGGCCTACGTTCCGGAAGTGGGCTGGTCGATCGGCCACGGCGAGTACTACCAGGACGAATGGCTGCAGGACGAGATCGAGAGCAAGGCCCTGTACGACCTGCTGGAACGGGACATCGTTCCCATGTTCTACGACCGGGGGAAAGTGGACAACCTGCCCCGGGGATGGATCGGGATGATGAAGGACTGCATGCGGCAGATCGGGCAGTCGATGTCCAGCCACCGGATGCTGCTGGACTACTGCGAAAAATTCTACTTCCCCGCGCTGAAGAACCACAAACGGCAGGTCAAAAGCGACTATGCGGAATCCAAGTCCCTGGCCGCCTACTTCCACAGGCTTCGGGAAGCCTGGGCCGGCCTCAGGATCGTCAAGGTCGAGGCCAACAACCGCCCGGTGATGCAGCGGGGCGACGGCCTGCACGTTACCGCCTACATCGACCTGGGCAAGCTCTCCCCGGAGGAAGTGCTGGTCGAGCTGTACCACGGCCGGGTTTCCAACCAGAACGCCGAGATCGTCGAGGCCCGCCACACCGAGATGAAATGGGAAAAGGCCAAGGACGGCCTGAACCTGTACCATGTCAAGGTGGAATGCCAGGATACCGGTTTCCAGGGACACACCGTGCGGATTATGCCCAAGCATGAGGCGCTGGTGCATCCCTATCAGCCGGGACTGATCAAATGGGCCTAGCAAGGCCCGGAACCGGGGGGACGAGGTACTACGACCTGGCGATGGCCGCCTTCGCCGTGGTCCTCGTCCTCAGCAACATCGCCTCCTCGGCAAAGATCGTGGACTTGGGTGTCGCCGTTTTCGGCGTTCCCCTGGCCTTCGACGGCGGAACCCTGCTCTTCCCCTTCGCCTACATCCTCGGCGACGTGCTTACCGAAGTCTACGGCTTCAGGGCGGCGCGCAGGGCGATCTGGACCGGCTTCGCCGCACTCGGCTTTTCCGCCGGCCTGTTCCTGGGCCTGGCGCTGCTGCCTGGCGAGGCCGGCTGGGCCGAAACCGTGGGCAACGATGCCTACGGCGCGGTCCTCGGCGGGATGAGTTCCGGCGGCATCGTCCTTGCAAGCCTTGCCGGCTACCTGGTCGGCGGCTTCTCCAACTCGATCCTCATCTCCAGGATCAAGGTGCTGATGAACGGCCGCTTCTTCCCCTTCCGCGCCCTGGCCTCGACCCTGGTCGGCCAGCTCCTGGACAGCCTCGTCTTCGTCTCCGTCGCAACCCTGGCCGGCGTCTTCCCCCCGGAACTCTTCCTCAGCCTGGTCCTCACCAACTACGTCCTCAAGTGCCTGGTCGAAACCCTCGTCCTCCCCGCAACCTCCGCCCTGGTCGCCGCGCTCAAGCGGCGGGAAGGGATCGATGTTTACGACAGCGAGGGGAAATATCGGTTGGTGGGGTAAGTACGGGGGAAATTAAGAATCAGGAGGGGGGCCAAGCCCCCCTGAGGTTCAGCCCCGCGATGCGGGTCTGAACCTACCCCCCGAACGGGGCGGCCGACAAAGGCGTGCAGCGCACGCGGATGAACAAAGGTGCCACGCCGAGAGCGCCAATGAAGGCATCCAAGACGAAAAACGGCACGAAGGCTTTAGCCTGAGTAGCGCGCGACTGCCCCGTAACGCCCCGCATCCACCGCCAACCGATGCGCAGAGATTTGCCCTGCAAATCCCCCAAGTCCGATCCGGCAAAGCCGGATTGGACTTGGACCGCTTTTGTGCTATCCTAAGCCCGAAATGGAAAAATTTGCCGACGAGGCGGTCATCGAGGTAACATCGGGTTCGGGCGGAAACGGCTGCATCGCATTCAGGCGGGAAAAGTACGTGCCCAAGGGCGGGCCCTCGGGCGGGGACGGAGGGCGGGGCGGCGACGTGGTGTTTGCCGTCAGACGCAACCTGCGGACGCTGGCCCACCTGCGCCACCGGCACGAGTTCAAGGCCGAGAACGGCCACGACGGCGAGGGTTCCGGCCGCTACGGGAGGAACGGGGAGGACATCGTGATCCCCCTTCCGCCGGGTTCGGTGCTCATCGACGACGACGGCCGGCAGGTCAGGGACTTTGCCCGGGATTCCGACCATTCAAATGAAAGCGACTTCGTCTTCCTTCGGGGGGGCAACGGCGGGTGGGGCAATCTCCGCTTCAAAAGCTCGGTGAACCAGGCCCCCAGGAAAGCCCTGCCGGGACAGCCGGGGCGGACGGTGCGGCTTCGGGTCGAGCTGAGCATCATGGCCGACATCGGCCTGGTCGGGTTTCCCAATGCCGGCAAGTCCAGCCTCCTGGACCGCCTCACCAACGCGCGGCCCAAGATCGCCCCCTATCCCTTCACCACGAAGATCCCCAACCTCGGCGTGCTTTCCGTGGGCTACGGCTCGGATACCGGAGGACAGGACATCGTCATCGCCGATATTCCGGGACTCCTGGAAGGGGCCTCCGACGGGGTGGGCCTGGGGATACGGTTCCTCAGGCACGTTTCCCGGGCGGCGGCCCTCGCCTTCCTGATCGACCTTTCCGACGACAACTTCCTGGATGCCTTCCGTATCCTGC
>WQZW01000332.1 GCA_009780545.1 Treponema sp. | reverse complement strand
TCGCCGACAACGGCATCGGCATGAACGAGGCCGACCTGATCGACGCGCTGGGAACAATCGCAAGATCCGGCACCCGGGCGTTTCTTGAAAAACTTGCCGAGGACGCAAAAAAAGATTCCAACCTTATCGGTCAGTTCGGCGTCGGTTTTTACTCGGCCTTCATGGTGGCCGACAAAATCGAGGTGCTAAGCCGCAAGGCCGGCGAGGATGCCGCGTGGAAGTGGTCGAGCGACGGCAAGGAAGGCTTCGAGATCGAGGGCGCGGCGCGGGACAGCCAGGGCACGACGGTAACGCTGTACCTGACCGAAGAAGGAACCGAGTTCGCAAACCGCTGGTCGGTGCAGGACATCGTGAAGCGTTACTCCAACCACGTCGCCTTTCCCATCTACCTTACCTACGACGAAAAGGAGTGGGATGGTGAAGGTAAAGAGAAAGGCAGCAAGACAAAGACCGACAGGATCAATTCGGGCACTGCGCTGTGGCGAAGGGCGAAGAGCGAGCTTGGCGAAAATGACTACAACGAATTTTACAACCAGCTTGGGCACGACGGCGAGCCGCCCCTGCATTACGTCCACACCCGTGCCGAGGGCTCGCTTGAATATTCGACCCTGTTCTACATTCCGAAAAAGGCCCCTTTCGACATGTACAACGTTGACTACAAGCCCGGGGTAAAACTTTACGTCAAGCGGGTTTTCATTACCGACGACGACAAGGAACTTATGCCGACGTGGCTTCGTTTTGTCAAAGGCGTTATCGACTCCGAGGATCTGCCGCTTAACGTCAGCCGGGAGATTTTGCAGCAGAACAAGGTTCTTGCCAACATCAAAAATGCCTCCGTCAAAAAACTGCTTGGCGAATTCAGGCTGATGGCGGACAGTGCCGCTTCCGGCTCTGACGAGGCGAAGGAAAAATGGGAAACCTTTGTCGGCCAGTTCAACCGCCCGCTGAAGGAAGGCCTTTACCAGGACTTTGCCAACCGCGAGCTGATTCAGGAACTGGTGCGTTTCAAAAGCACGGCGGTTGAGGGCAATGCCGGCTGGACAAGTTTTGCCGATTACGTCTCCCGCATGAAGGCCGAGCAGAAATACATTTACTACATTACCGGCGGCGACGAAAAAACCCTGCGGGCTTCCCCGTTGCTGGAAGCGTACAAGGCAAAGGAAATCGAAGTGCTTGTCATGGACGACGACATTGACGAGCTTGTAATTCCTGGTCTGCACAGTTACCGAAAGGAAACCGCCGGCACCGACGGAAAAACCGAAAGCCAAACCTGGGAACTGCGGGCGGTAAACCGTGCCGGCGCCGACGAGGAACTTGGCGAGAAGAAGGACAAGGCCGCCGAGAAAGAGGCAAAACCGGTTATCGAAAAAATCAAAAAGGCCCTTGGGGATCGTGTAAAGGAAGTAAAGCTGTCACGCCGTCTGCACGATCGCCGTCCTGCATCGTTGCCGACGAGAACGACCCGAGCATTCAGATGGCCCAGATGCTGAAAGCGATGGGACAGACCTCAATGCCTGAGGCTAAACCGATACTCGAAGTGAACGGCGAGCATCCCATTGTGGTTTCGCTGAAAGACATCGAGGACGAACAGCGGATTGCCGACACCGCAACGGTTCTTTTCGAACAGGCACTGCTTGTGGAAGGGATCAAGCTCAAAGACCCGGCCGATTTTGTGAAGCGTCTTAACAGGCTGCTTGCGGGTAACCGTTAATCGGCGGTAAAACCAATCGGTTTTGACTTTGGCGGATGTTCGATTAGGCTGTCAAGGACACGGGCAATCTGCCTGATTGTTTCGCCGTATTGCGAAAATTTGGTGTCGCTGTTTTCTATGTGTAGCATTAGGAGTTTTCGCAGTTCGGCAACCTGCCCGGTTGCCGGGTTTTGGGAAAGTGCGTAATGACGCATGTTCACGAATATCTTCATTATCCGTATGTTGACCTCGATTGCCTTGTCGGAATTTAAGACGCTTGACAGCATCAGTATTCCGTGCTCGCTAAAGGCGTAGGGTTTGTATTTTCGGATATCCTTGGTAAAGGTCACAAATTGTGACCTTTGGAGTACCCATTCTTCATCCGTCAACTGGAACATGAATTCCGTTGGAAACCGTTTTATGTTTCGTTTGACGGCCTGGTTTAGTGCTTTTACCTCGACGCCGTACAGTAGGGCCAGTTCACGGTCAAGCATTACTTTTTGGCCTCGAATTTCGTATATCATGCCCTGAATTTGCGAGAGTTCACCTGATGTTTTTGCCATGTATTAGAGTGTACCGTAAGGGTGGGGTGCGGGGCAAGGTGGGCTGTTCCGTGTTCGGTAAAGGTCGCAAATTGTGACCTTTGAATTGTCCATTCTTTGGCCGAGGGGGGAAGCAGCGGGCCTTCGGCCCTCATCCCTCCAGCCCGCAGACCTTCAGCCTGAACGTTGCCCGGCGGAGTCTTGCCTTTGCGGTTTCCAGTTCGAAGGGAAGGGCGGCGGAGGCGATTTCCTTTTCGGCTTTTTCCGCCGCGGCGCGGGCTCGCTCGGGGTCTATTTCGGCGGGCCATTCGGCG
>WQZW01000331.1 GCA_009780545.1 Treponema sp. | reverse complement strand
TTCGGGACGGGACTGCGATAACGGAGAAGGATGCAGGATGCTTTCGAGAGAAGATTTCGTGTTTACCATCGGGTACGACGGCCCGCTTGCCGTGGTGGACGGCCGGGCGAAGCGGCAGTACGGCTCCCTTTCCACCGGCCAGCTTGCCGAAAAGGGCCTGTTCCGGGCCGCCTATTCCTCGGCAATCTGGTCCGAGGACCGTTCCGAACTTGAGACCGTGGTCGCCCTGTACAACAAGGCCAGCGGCTCCTCCCTTACCGCCGATTCCAACCTGGAACGGCTGTTCGGGGTATTTCCCCACAAGGCGGAACGCTGCATCGTGTTGTGATCCGGCTTTCCGCAGAGGTCGAATACCGGAAAATTGCCCGAGGGCAAGGTGTCGCATGGGCAAGAAATCCCGCCCGACAAAGGCCGGCGATCCATGATCGCCGGAGCGGGGAATTCCTATCTTCCGTAGGAGGATAGGAATTCCCCGAATCCAATCGGCCCCCGGCCGATTGGATCGGGGGCGTTGCGGGGGTGGCACCCCCGCTCGGGGGGTAGCGGAAGAATTGCTACGTGCCGAAGGCGGGCCAATGCACCGTGGGTGCATTGGCCTCGGAGTTTTGCGTTGCAAAACTCCCTGCCGTAATGGTAGCAAGTCTGGAGCGAAGGGGGGCTCGGCCCCCCTCATTTTGATTCTTTCTTCCTCTTATCCGCCCAGCTTGAGGTACTTCCACATGGCGGGGGTTTCCTGGCCGAGCCGCCAGAAGCCTATCGCCCGCACGCCGAGGGAGCGGTACATGTCCATGCGGAGGGCCAGGGAATGTTCGTCCTCGAAGTACACCGTTACGTTGATTTTTGCCCCGTACTTGAAGGTGGGGATGCCGTTTTCCCTGCGGATATCGGTAACGCCGTTCTCCCTGGCGACCCGCCTGATACCCTCGTAGACGTAGGCGCGGGAATGGCCGACGTCGGCCCAGGCCCGGCCGTAGAAAGGAAGGCCCATCACCAGTTTTTCCCGCCCGATGGTCCGCAGGGCGTATTCCGCCACCCGCTTTCCCCAACCGAGCGAGGAGATCGGGCCGGGCGAGCTTCCGGACCAGTGCTCGTCGTAGGCCATCACCACGATACGGTCGACCAGGGGGGCGATCTTGAGGTAATCGTGGACGTCGCCGTCCAGGGCGCGGGTCCTGGCGTACAGGGCCACGGTCAGCATTTTCCCCGGGCCCAGGCCGGCACGGAGTTCCCGGAGCAGGGACAGGAAGTTCCCGCCGTCCTTGGCGGGAATGTTCTCGAAGTCCAGTTGCAGGCCGTCAAAGCCCGATGCCGCCTGAAGCAGCGAGGCGACCATATCCCGGCGTTGGGGACTTTCCGGGACGAGGAGGAAATGTGTCTGCGGGCGGGATTTGTCGGCGACCGTGAGATGAACCCTGCCGGAAAAACCCCGGATGGCCTGCCGTCGGGGAACCCCGACAAGGCTTCCGTAGTCGTCGAAACCGGCCCCGAAGTAGGCGATGTCGGAGATCGGAAGGCCGGATCTGTAGGCCGCTTCCTGGCCGGCGATCACGTAGGTCCAGACCTCCGGAAGCGTCGTTACCGGAAGCTCCGCCCCCTCCCCGAACGAACGGACGAAATCCGGTTCCCAGTCTTCCTCGACCGCTTCCGGCCCCCCGCCGGTTTCCCCGGCCCCGGTCCGGGCCGAGGAGCTGCTCCCGCAGGAGAGGAGGACGAGGCCCATGATCACGGATGCCGCACAAAACAAAGGTCTAGCTTTCATTTTTCCACTATGACATGGGAACCGCTCCCGCTGCTAGTGTGTCATGCCTGCCCAAGGCAGGCATGACTTGGGAGAATCGGGCTTCCTCCATAGGAGGAAGCCCGATTCTCCACGCATTTGTTGTGGGAGAATCCTCCGCGCATTTGTTGCGACGGGAAATGTCCGGACGCGGTCAGCGTATCGGCCGGGCCGCATCCAAATCCGATCCGGCCGCCGGCAGGTCCGGCCGCTCCCCTTCCCGAACCGGCGCCCCTCCCCCCGGAACCGACAGCCCCAAATCCGGGATCACGATGTTCTTCGGGGCAACGAGGATGGGATTTTCCCGCACCTGCTTGATCACGTAGGCGCCCATTATCTTGTCGGTGCAGGCGATGTGGCTGAGTATCCAGTCCCGCAGGAATGTGGCGAAACCCCGTGCGACGAAGGGCCGACCCTCCTCGAAGTGCCGCACGTCCAGGAGGAAGCGGGCCACGAACTGCCGGTGCTCGTACCGGTGCTCGGCAAGCCCCGGATAGCCGATTCTCTCCATTATCCTTTCCTCGGTATGGAAATGTTTTTTCACGTAGTTGACGATCTCGCCGACCGAGGCCCGAAAAGCCTCCTCCGCATTGGAGCTTCCCGCCCGGCAGGCATCGTGCAGCCCGTTCACCAGCCTGACCAGCTGCTTGTGCTGTCCGTCCACCAGCGGTATCCTCAACGAATACCGATCGTCCCAAGGCATAAAGGGTGCGTCTTTCGTCATGTTGTACTCTCCTTGTGGGCCTTAACAAATATAGGCACCCGGAGGGAAAAATCAAAGGGGGAA
>WQZW01000330.1 GCA_009780545.1 Treponema sp. | reverse complement strand
TCGTGATGGTTTTGGTGTTCTTCTTCCTGTTCTTCCCGTTCCCGCTTCTGTTCCTGTGCGTCGCGACGGCCAGCCCGTGGACCCCTCACATCGCCGTCGTCGTGGTTCTGTACACGCTCACCTGGCTTTTCATGTTTCTGGGCCAGAGGCTTAACTGGTGGTACGGCTTCCTCTGGCCGCTCCTGTTCCTGAACCTCATCTACATGGCGGCGTGGTCGTGGTTCCGCACGGTTTCCGGCAAGGGTTTCAGCTGGAAGGAAAGGTCGGTGAGCTGATGCCCTACAAGCACGGGCGGCCGGTAATCGACCTTTCGCCCTGGTTCAGGATTGCCTCTGCGTGGACTTTCCGCATGGTGATTCCGGTGGCCTTTCTTTTCAACTTCATGCAGCACGGGACGAGGTACAAACACCGCTGGCGACTGCAGGGCATACGCAGGGCGATTACGGTCTCGAACCACACGACGTTTCTGGATCCGGTGAAGGTTTCCGCCCTCGTACTTCCCCGCCTGATGTACCAAACCCTGCTGGAGGCGACGGTGGAGTTTCCGGTTTTGGGAACCTTCACCCGTCTTCTCGGCGGCGTCCCGATTCCCAGGGGAAGAACCGGCTACCGAAAGATACTGGAAATATGCGAAAGGGCTTTCCGTTGTCGTCGCTACCTTCATTTCTACGCCGAGGGCGAATGCTATCTTTACAACCAGCGTATCGTGGAGTTCCAGTCCGGCGCCTTTCGGATCGCCGCCGAGCTTGACGTCCCGGTGATTCCGCTCGTTACGGTTTTCTCGGCCCGCTCGTTTCTCGGCCGCTCGCTTCCGCTTGAAACGCTCGTCGTTCTGGAGCCGGAATACCCGTCGGCCCACGTCAGGCGGGACTCGGACGGAACGATAACGCCCGAATCGGTTCGTGATTTCGCCGAGGCGGTGAGGGCGAAGATGCAGGCCGAGATAGACCGTCGCGGAGGTTCGCACGCCTTCTTCAGGGGGCGGATGGAGCGGGTGAAGGGGCTTAACGATTAGGCCCTTTGGCTGCCGCAGCGGTCTTTCGCCCGTTTAATCCCAGAAGAGGCAAAGCCCGAGTACGGTTTTGGTGCCGCTTTCCCGCAATGCGGCGGCACAGGCGGCGAGGGTGGATCCCGTGGTCATCACGTCGTCAAACACGACGGCCGTTTCGGGCGTTCGGCGAACAGGCACTATGCGGCCGCGAAGGTTGACGCCCCGTTCCTCCCGCCCAAGCCGCTTCTGGCTTTCCGAGTTCAGCCGTCTCAGGCACCGGCTTACGGTGCGGCCTTCGTTTTTGCCGGAGCCGGCTTCCAGAAGACGGGCGAGGTGTTCGATCTGATCCCAGCCGGTTTTCCGAATCCTCCCCGGTCTCGGCGGAACCGGCACGATCTCGGCTTCCCGAAACACGTCCCGACCGAGCACGTCGAACGCCTTTTGGGCGAAAAAGTTTGCTGGCGCGAGGTTCCCGCCGAACTTGTAGGCGGAGAGAAGTTTTCGGTACTTGCCCATGTACGGGAATAGGACTACGGTTCCATCGGTGCCGACTTTGCCGGGCGTTTCGCCTTCCCCCCTGCACGAAAGGCAACGCCCGACTTCCGACACCAGCGGCCTTCCGCATCCGGCGCAGGTTTTGCCGGAAAGCGTTTGGCAAAGCTCAAGCTCGATGACGGCCCGGCATTCGTCGCACAGTCCGTACCACGACTCCGCGGTGCCGACAAGGTTCGTTCCGCAGACGGAACATCCGAAGGGAAAGAGCAGTTCCCGCAGGAAAAAGGCCGGTTTCGCAATGCGGCTCGACGGTGCGTGAAGGAGGTTTGGGATCATGCCTATTATATGGAGGGAAACGGCGTTTTGCTTTAGTCTTCGGGGGAAAATGGGACATGGGACAGGGGACAAGGGACAGGGGACAGGGGACGGGGACAGGGGGAACTGGGAAACGCACCGCATGAAGCGGTGGGGATGGGAAACGTCGCGGCGTTCCGGCGCAGGAAACTGCGCAAAGGATTGGAACAGGCGGCGCGGCTTTAGCCGTGGCAGTGCGCTGCGGGTGGGGGGAAGCAATTACGCACCGCAAGCTGTGGGAACGGAAAACGTCACGGCGTTCCGGCGCAGGAAAAAGTGCAAAGGATTGGAACAGGCGACACGGCTTTAGCCGTGTAGGTACGCTGTGGGGGATCACGTCGTGCTGCGATTGGTTGCGGTATCCGTTACGAATACCGGTTTTGGGAATGAGGCCCGCCGATCGAGTCGGGGGAGACGATTAAGTCCGTCATGCTCCGACTTGATCGGAGCATCTGTTACGCAAACCCGCGGGGGCGGAGCCTCCCGCAGAGGGGTAAGCGGAAAACGCCGAAGACGGTTGGAGCGCGGGGGAGACTTCCCCTTTCCCCACCCGCAGTGTGCTGCCACGGCTAAAGCCGTGTCGCCTTTTTCCGGTTACTTTGCAGATTTCATTACGCTGGAACGTTGCACCTTTTCCATTTCCCACCGCTTCATGCGGCGCTTTATCGGTTCCCCCTGTCCCATGTCCCCTTCTCCCATACCCCGCCCGGAAAACCGGTTTCCGTACGCATCCC
>WQZW01000329.1 GCA_009780545.1 Treponema sp. | reverse complement strand
TTTTGCGCGTCGTCCCGGGCCAGCCGTTCCCTCACCAGTTCCGTGGTCGTTTCGTCGTCCACCAGCTTCCCGGAATCCATTATGGCCTTCACTTTAAGGCCGAGGGGCGATCCGGCGGCGACGGCAGAGCGGAAAATCGCCCCGGTGCTTATCTGCGGAACCCCGAGAATGTCCACGGCCCTCAGCGCCAACGTGCCCTTGCCGGCCCCCGGGGGGCCAAGAAATATCAGTTTCATGCCAGCTCCTTGTATCGAATTTGGTATCCCCAACAGTATACCCGACCTTGGGCGTGTGGTACACGGCAACCGAGGGTTTCCGCTACCGGGACTTTTGGATTGCCTCCAGAAGCCCGCTCAGGTAGCTAAGGCCGATGGCCCGGTCGTAAAGGCCGTAGCCGGGCATGCAGTCGGTTTCGCCCCAGATGCTCCTTCCGTGATCCGGGCGTACCGGGCCGTCGAAGCCTATGTCGTTAAGGGCCTTCATTATTTCGTACATGTCCAGCGAGCCGTCGGACGAAAGGTGGGCGGACTCCTCGAAGTCGCCCGGGCCGTTGTGCCTGACGTTGCGGACGTGGGCGAAATGAACCCTGTCACCGAGCGACCGGATTATGTCGGGGATGTCGTTCTCCGTGCTGCTCCCGAGGCTTCCGGTGCAGACGGTTACGCCGTTGCACGGATGATCGACGGCGCCGGCGAGACGCAGGAGCTGCTCCTTTTTCGAGACTATCCTTGGAAGCCCGAAAATGGGCCACGCCGGATCGTCCGGGTGTATCGCCATCCTTATCCCGTAGCGTTCGCAGGTCGGCATGATCGCCTCGAGGAAGTACTTCAGGTTGGCGAACAGCGTCTCGCCGTCCACGCTGCGGTACATTTCGAAGAGATCCTTTATGCGGGCCATCCGTTCGGGCTCCCAGCCGGGCAGCGTCCTGTCGCCGGATTCCGATTTCATCCTCGAAAACATCCGCTCGGGATCTATCCCGTCGATGATTTTCTGATCGTAGGAGAACACCGTGGCCCCGTCGGATCTGGGTTTGGCGAGGTTCGTGCGGGTCCAGTCGAAGACGGGCATGAAGTTGTAGCAGACGAGATCGACCCCGGCCTCGCCCAGCATCGCCAGGGTTGCGGCGTAGTTTTCTATGTGCATGTCCCTGTCCGCCCCGGCGGTCTTTATCGAATCGTGGATGTTCACGCTTTCGATGCCGGCTACCCGAAGGCCGGCCGCCTCGATCTCGTCCTTGAGCGCGGCGAACTCCCCGGCGGGCCACGCCTCTCCCGGCGGGATTCCGTAAAGGGTTGTAACTATTCCGTAAAGGCCGGGAACCTGCCTTAGCCTGTCCAGCGTAACCGGATCGTGGCCCGGCCCGAACCAGCGCATTGTCATTTTCATTCCTCCATTATACACCATTCGGAGCGTGTTTTGGGAAGTCGGGATTCCCTCCGGGATCACGGAAACCGATTTTGGCGGGAAGCGGGCGGAGGAGGTTCGTCTTTGCCGACTCGGGCGGGGCGTTGCGGGGCGGAGCCCCGCTTGGGGGGTGGCGGAAAAGCCGCAGGCTTTGCAGACAGGGGGGCTTGCCCCCCGCCTGAAGAATTGATTTCCGTTTGCGGAACTTTGCGGGCTTGATTTTTGGCGTTGATGTGCTATAATCAAGGTAGGGGGGACGCCGAGGTGGAAAAGGGACAGTTTATATCCTGGGACGACGGCTACCTGCTCGGGATATCGCTCATCGACGAACAGCACAGAAATCTCTTCCGGCTTACCAACGGCCTTCACGAGGCCTGCCTTTTGGGAAGGGACGCCACGCCCGAGGGCTTCAGGCGGGCCGTAACGTCCACGGTGAACTACGTAAGCGTGCATTTCAACGCCGAGGAAAAACTCATGGCGAAGGCCGGTTACCCTGCGATGGCCGAGCACGTGGCCGAGCACAGGGCGTTCGTCGCCAAGATGCTCGCCGAGATTGGACTCTTCGAGGACGGAAAGCCGGAGGTCGCCGAGCGGTTCGTGCTCTTCCTTAAAAACTGGATTCTCAGCCACATCGCGATGGTGGACAAAAAGATGGCCGAGCACGTTCGGGGTTCGCCGGACGTTCGGTGGGGGGAGCGGAAGGAGGAGAAGGGGGTTTTCATATCCTGGGACGGCGCGTATTCGGTCGGAATTCCCCTGATCGACGCGCATCACCGGGAACTGATCCGTTTGGCGAACGAGCTTTACGACACCTGCAGGGAGGGAAGCTCCTCGGCCAAAAGCGGTTTCAGGGCCGCCGCGGGGACGGTTGCCGCCTACGTAAAAAGGCATTTTTCCTCCGAGGAAAAAATCATGGCCAGAGTCGGCTATCCCCTGATTGAGGAACACAAGGCCGAGCACAGGATTTTCGTGGACCGCTTTCTTTCGGAGGTGAGGGACTTTCAGGAGGGCAAGCCCTTCGTCGCGAACGCATTCACCGGCTTCCTGAAGAGCTGGGTTCTCAGCCACATCGCCCGCTCGGACAAAAAGCTGGGATCGTACATACTCGACATGGCCAAAAGCGGGGCGTTCGCCCACGGCACGGAAAAAGGGGAAGGGCATCCCGGCTGATTTGGC
>WQZW01000328.1 GCA_009780545.1 Treponema sp. | reverse complement strand
TCCCCGAATCACATCTCCCTGAGTTGGTTGTCCAGCCTTGCCCTGTCGGCGTTGTTGATGACGTCCTTGTCCAGGAGAATGCTGGTAAGTTCCGAAAGAAAGCCCTTCAGGTGGCCGAAGTGGTTGGTCTTTATTCCGGTCAGCTCGGTACGGAGATTGCCCATGTCGGTCTCCATCCCGTCAAGCCGTTCGTCCACCTTGTCGAACCGTTCGTCCATTTTGTCAAGTCGCTCGTCCATCCTGTCGAGACGGCCGTCCACTTTGTCGAGGCGGCCGTCCACTTTGTCGAGCCGTTCGTCCACTTTGTCAAACCGTTCGTCCAGGCGGTCGAAACGCTTTTCCATCGTTTCTTCCATACCTATCCCGCCGAATCCGTACTTGATGAAATTAAGTCCGCGCCGTCCAAATCCGACAATAAAGATGATCACGGCGGCGGATGCCAGGACGGTTATCAAAACCGGGGGAAGGCTGCTTATGATCTCGCCTATGGTAGTCCAATCGTTCATGTTAAACCCCTCGCATCCAGCATGCGCGATAAATACCATTCCGTCAAGCCACTTCCGTCCGCCCGTAGCGAATGGTCCGTCATCCTCGATGACGGACACCGAATTTCGCGCCATCGGGAAATTCGCCATTGACAATCCCCGGAAAAATCACCATTGTATAGGAACTGTCCGAAGGACGGCGGCCGCTTGCGGTGCCGCTCCCGGTTCGGGCGGAACGCACGGCAAAACGCACGGCACGGAATCTTGGCCAAGGGAGGCTGGAAGTAACGTATTGAAAGGAAGCGACGTGGTGGTCGGGGGTGTCTCGAAATCCTTCGGCGACTTTAGGGCATTGGGCAATGTCAGCCTGGAGATCAGGAAAGGCGAATTTTTCTCCATGCTGGGGCCCTCCGGTTGCGGCAAGACGACCCTGCTGCGCATCATCGCCGGCTTCGAGCAGCCGGACGGCGGAACGGTAACCTTCGACGGCAAGGACGTCCTGTCCGTGCCGCCGAACCGAAGACAGACCAACACGGTGTTCCAGAACTATGCCCTGTTTCCCCACCTTTCGGTATTCGAGAACGTGGCCTTCCCCCTCCGCCTCCGCAAGGAAAAGGAAGGGGAGATCGGGCGGAAGGTCGGCGAGTACCTCCGACTGGTCCAGCTGGAAGGCCATGCCGGCAAAAAGCCCGCCCAGCTCTCCGGCGGGCAGAAACAGCGGGTGGCCATCGCCCGCGCCCTGATCAACGAGCCCAGCGTCCTCCTCCTGGACGAGCCGCTTTCCGCCCTGGACGCCAAGCTGCGGCACCGGATGCTCATCGAGCTGGACGAGATCCACGACAAGATCGGCATCACCTTCATCTACGTCACCCACGACCAGCAGGAAGCCCTCTCCGTCTCCGACCGCATCGCCGTGATGAACCAGGGCGACGTGCTTCAGGTGGATACCCCGCAGGAGATCTACGAAAGCCCGGCCACCGACTTCGTGGCCCGGTTCATCGGCGAGACCAATCTCTTCGACGCAAGGGTGATCGAGGTTCGGGAACTGCCGGATCGGTCCGTCCCGGAATTCATGGCGGAACTGGACATCCCCGAACTGGGGCGGATCAAGGTTACCACCGTGGACGCGGTGCGGGCAGGGCAGACGGTGAGCTTCACCATACGGCCGGAGAAGATCGTCATTACCGGGGAAAGGCCGGCCAGCCGGAGGGAGGACATCAACCTCTTCCGGGGAACGGTGGACGAACCGATCTATTCCGGATTCCAGACCAAGTTCTACGTCAAGGTCGGCGGCGGCACCCTGGTCAAGGTGATCAAGCAGCACGCCAACTATTCCGACGAGGGCCCGGACATCAAATGGAAGGACGAGGTGTTCCTGTCCTGGACCGCCGACGACGGCTACGTCGTCGAGGTAAAACGTTGAGGCCGGTCGGCACCGGAACGGTCCGGGCCGTCCCCAAGCGCCGCAACCTCGGTCCCCTGTACTCAGGTCCCATGACCCTGTGGTTCACCGTGTTCTTCCTCGTGCCGGTGCTGATCATCGTCGGATACAGCTTCCTCAAGGCCGGCACCTACGGCGGGGTGGAGAACGTCTTCTCGCTGGACGCCTACCGCTCGCTGGCCGACAGGGGGATCCTCCACATTACCCTGCGCACCCTGTACACGGCGATAATCACCACGATCATCACGATCCTGATCGCGCTGCCCTGCGGCTACCACCTGGCCCGGAGCCGTCGGCAGAACCTGCTCCTGCTGCTGATCATCATTCCCTTCTGGACCAACTTCCTCATCCGGGTATTCGCCTGGATGAACATCCTGGGCAACGGCGGTTTCCTCAACGCCACGGCGATTCCCTTCTGGAACTCCCTGGTCGCAGGCCGGCTGCCCTTCCTGGAGATAGCGGCCCCGGTGCAGTTCCTGTACAACCAAGGGGCGGTGGTGATGGTGCTGGTGTACATGTACCTGCCCTACGCCATCCTGCCCCTGTTCGCCAGCATCGACAAGTTCGACTTCTCGCTTCTGGGGGCGGCCCGCGACCTGGGGGCTTCCCAGTCCGGGGCCCTGTTCCGGGTGCTGCTGCCCAACATCCGGGGGGGGATATTCACGG
>WQZW01000327.1 GCA_009780545.1 Treponema sp. | reverse complement strand
GTAGGAACTAAAGGGAACCGCTGAATTTCCTATTAAATCAGCGGTTCCCTAAGAAGAATGTGCCTCACGTTTCCAACCGACGTAGGATCGATATGCTCGAAAGACCGCCTCGGTGATGCGGAAGCATCTGGCACCCGAGGTCCGTTCCCGCTATACTGGGACGATGCCGAAGGTCCTCCCCGCAATCCTCCGCAGGGCATCCCCCCGCAGCCTGCTTTGTGCCGCCGTCTTGGTCCTGCCGCTTCTTCCCTTCATGCTGCCGGAGCCGGAGCCGCTTTTCCGGGTTCCCTATTCGCCGACGCTGTACGACCGGGACGGCCTGCTTCTGGGGGCCAGGGTCGCCGCGGACGGGCAGTGGCGTTTCCCGCCGGCCGGGGAGCCGAACGAAAAATTCGTCGCCGCGTTGATCGAGGCGGAGGACCGCCGGTTCAGGAGGCACTTCGGCGTGGACTTCCCTGCAATGGCCCGGGCGGCGTACCAAAATATCCGTAAGGGCAGGGTGGTTTCGGGGGCCTCGACGCTGACCATGCAGACGATCCGCCTTTCCCGGGGCAACCGTGGGCGGACGCTGCCGGAAAAGGCCGTCGAGGCGGTGCTGGCCCTGCGGCTTGAGACGTGGAAATCCAAGGACGAGATACTCTCCCTGTACGCCGCCCATGCGCCTTTCGGCGCCAACGTCGTCGGGCTTGAGGCGGCCGCCTGGCGGTGGTTCGGCAGGAGCCCGCGGGAGCTTTCCTGGGCCGAGGCGGCGACCCTGGCCGTGCTGCCCAACAGTCCCGGCCTCATCCATCCGGGCCGCAACCGCCGCGCCCTGCAGGACAGGCGGGACGCCCTCCTGGAACGGCTTCGCGCAGGCGGGCACATCGACGGCGAAACTTTGCGTCTTGCCCTCGCGGAAAATCTTCCCGGCGAACCGTTGCCCCTGCCCCGTTACGCCCCGCACCTGCTGGAACGGCTCGTCGGGGAGTCCGGCGGGGCGGCGGCGTTTTCCGGAAACCGCTCCGCCGTCCCGGTTTCCACCCTGGACCGGGAACTGCAGCGGCGGACTGCGACCATCGTCGAGCGGGCTTCCGAACGTTTCGCCGAACACGGCATTATGAATGCCGCCGCCCTTGTCGTCAATACCCGTACCGGGGAAACGGCCGCCTACGTGGGCAACTCCCTTTCGCCCCGTTCCGGCGACGTGGACCTTGTCGCCGCCCGCCGCAGTTCCGGAAGCCTCCTCAAGCCCTTCCTGTACGCCGCCATGCTGGATACCGGGGACATCCTCCCGTCATCGCTGGTCAGCGACATTCCCACGCGGGTGGGGAGCTTCAGTCCGCAGAACATGAGCCGGACGTACCTTGGCGCGGTTCCCGCGGACCAGGCTTTGGCACGGTCGCTGAACGTGCCGGCGGCCCGCTCGCTCCGGGTCTACGGCATCGACCGTTTTGCCCGCCTGCTGCGGACGCTGGGGCTTACCACGCTGTTCCGCCACGGGGACGAGTACGGCCTGCCCCTCATTCTCGGCGGCGCGGAAGTTACGCTGTGGGAGATCACCGGGCTTTACGCGGGGCTCGGCAGGGCCGCCGCCGGTCGTTCCGGCAGCCGCCCGGGCGGTGCCGCGACGGGAATATTCTTCCCCCCGACGGTTTTTCCCCGTCAAGCCCCGCCGTCCGCCGTCGCCCCGTTGCCCGTTTCCCCCGGCGCGGCCTGGCTTACGTTGCGGGCGCTGGTGGACGCTCCCCGCCCGGGAGACGAGGAACGCTGGCAGGAATACGCCGGGGCGATGCGCGTCGCCTGGAAAACCGGAACCAGCTTCGGTTTCCGGGACGCATGGGCCGTGGGCGTAACGCCGGAATGGACCGTCGGCGTGTGGGTGGGAAACGCATCCGGCGAAGGAAGGCCCGAACTGCGGAGCGCCCTGACTTCCGCCCCGGTGCTGTTCGAGATATTCTCGATGCTGAACGCCCGACCGTCTTCCGGCGAACGTTGGTTTCCCGCGCCGACACTCGAACTGCGCCCCGTCGAAGTCTGCGCCGCCTCCGGCTTTCTTGCCGGCCCGGACTGCGCCGCCGTCCGGGTTATCGACATCCCGTTTGACGCCGCCGCTTCCGCCGCCTGTCCCTTCTGCCGTTCGGTGCTTCTCGATGCCGAAACGGGCCGGCGGGTAACGCTCGGCGGGGACGTTGCTCCGGGCCGAACCGTAAGGGAGAGCCGGTTCGTGCTGCCGCCGGCCGAGGAGTGGTTTTACCGCCGCTGGAACCTCGACTACCGGCCCCTTCCCCCCGAGGAAAACGCCGGCCGAACCGCGGACCTTTCGGGCGGCGCCCAGGAAATGGCCCTTTTCAATCCCGGGCCCGGCGCCGGCGTCTTCATCCCCCGCGAGCTGGACGGACGGGAAGGCCGCCTGGTATTCTCGGCCGCCCACCGCCGCGAAGGGGAAACCATCCACTGGCATCTTGACGGGGACTTTTTAGGCAGTACCCAAAACTTCCACGAGACGGAAGCCCGCCCGTCCCCGGGAATCCATGTGATCACGCTGGTGGACGGCGAAGGCAATACGCTGGTCAGGCGGTTCACGGTTTTGGGGGATGCGGAATGACGAGGGATGGAGATTTGCAAAGCAAATCT
>WQZW01000326.1 GCA_009780545.1 Treponema sp. | reverse complement strand
TGCGCCCAATACTGGGTTATGCCCTCGGCGGCAAGGTACGCCTCCACCTCCTTCATGTTCTCGCTCCCGTTGTCGTTGACGACGAATACCGTAAGCCTGAACTTCGCTTCCGCCGAAAGTTCTTTGGATGGTCCTCCTGCCGGTTCCCTTATATGCGGAGTTGCTGCTACAGTCCTTGTCGGACACCCGATACTGCCTTTCATGGCGTTCCCTCAGGTGGTTGAGTCTCGTTAACCCATTCTACCGGAGGGCGGGTGTCCTATTTGTTTCCGAGACTCGGCAATAAAGAATTCCCCCATCAACCAATGCGTGAATCTTTCCCCCGCCAACCAATGTGCGGAGAATTCTCCGTCAACAAATGCGTGGAGAATTGACCTTCCTCCAAAGGAGGAAGGTCAATTCTCCCGAGTCCAACCGGCCGAAGGCCGGTTGGACCATCGACACGCCCCCGAGCTCCATGCTACCCTACCGCTATGAACAACATCCGCCCGATGACGGGGGACTTTCGTGCAGGTTGAGTTTACGTCGCCCGCTCCGGTGACGGACGGTTCCGGGAGGCCCGGGAATTTCGGCTGGGCGAGGAGGCCCGGGCTGCTGGTGCCGCCCGGGGACGCCCCGCTGTCGCCGAGAAAGGTTTCCGCCTCCGACCGCTACGTCGTCTTCAACCGGACGCACACCGTCGTCTTCGAGGTAAGGGACGACGGGCTTTTGGGGCACATGTGCGTGTCCGTGGCCTTCAGGCGGGACGGCAAACGTTCCACGAAAACGGTCCGCACGCTGCTTCCCCTGGGCGCCTACCGCTTGCCCGCCGACAGCGAGGGCGAACCGTTGCGGTACCGAAGGGCCGGGACCACGCTGGACTTCGTGCCGCGGGAAGGCGGGATACGGATACTGCGGGCGGAAATCCCCAGGTTCGGGAGTTCCGGGAGCCTGCGGGGGGAACTGGTCCTCGGCCCGCCGGAGGCCGGAAGCGGGACGGAGTCCCTGTTCTGCAACCAGGGCTGGCCGGGCAATCCCGCCGCCTTCCGCTTCCTCCGCTGCTCGCCCTGGTACTCGGTCGAAGGGGTCGTGCAGTTGGGCCACACCGAACTGGTCTTTGCCAAGGGCGGTTCCTGGGGCGTTTTCGACTGGAGGCGGGGGGTCAGGCCGCGTTTCGACCTGGGCCGCTGGGCCTGCGCTGCTGGCAGTTCCGGCAGCAGGCAGATCGGCCTCTGCGTGGGACATGGCGGCGGGGACTCCTCCGCCGGCACGGAAAACGCCTTTTTCGTGGATGCCCGCCTGCACAAGCTCGAACGGGTAACCTTTTCCATTCCCTCGGGCGGTTCCCCTTCCCCCTGGCAGATCTCCGGCGACGACGGCCGCCTCCGGATGACCTTCGCTCCCAGGCAGGAACGCCGGGAACGCCAAAGTTTCCTGTACCACAGCCTCTCCCGCCGCCAGTTCTTCGGTACCTTTTCGGGCTCCGTGGTCCTCGACGACGGAACTTCCCTGGATTTCGACCAGCTTTCCGGTTTTGCCGAGAGGAGCAAGCTCAGGTTCTAGGGGAAGTTCGCGCTTCGGGGCGGCGGTGCAAAGGTTTGGCGGAAGGCAATCCCGCCAAACCTCTGCGGCACTCACTTTTTGATGGTGGGTATCTCGTCGTCGGAAGGTGCGTCCAGGTTGTCGTTCCAGAGATATTTCCTCGTTTCCTTGACGATCACGCCGCTTAGCAGCAGCAACGCTATCAGGTTGGGGAAGGCCATCAGGGCGTTGAACATGTCGGCCGCGTTCCAGACCACGGCCAGCGGCACGGTCGCGCCGACGTATACCACGAGGCTGTAGATTATCCTGAACGGCATGAGCGATTTCTTGCCGAACAGGTACTCCACGGTGCGTTCGCCGTAGTAGCACCAGCCGACGATGGTAGTCCATGCGAAAACGAATATGCCGACGGTGAGGATTACCGGTCCGACATACGGTATCTGCCTGTAGGCCGCGGCCGTAAACATCGCGCCTTCGGCGATGCCGTCGAAGACGGTCGGGTTCTTGATGATGGTGGTAACGAGCATGAGGCCGGTCAGGAAGCACATGATGATGGTGTCCAGGAAGACGGCGGACATGGAGACCAACGCCTGACGCACGGGGTTGCGCGTGACGGCGGCCGCCGCGGCAAGCGGGGCGGAACCCAGGCCGGACTCGTTGGAGAACAGGCCCCTGGCGACGCCGTAGCGCATGGCGGTGAGCATGACCGAACCCACGAAACCGCCGCCGGCCGCCCTCGGCGTGAACGCGCTTTTTACGATGAGCGCAAGGGCCTCCGGAACGTAGGCGATGTTCATGATGACTATCGCCAGGTTGGACAGTATGAACACTATGGCCATCGTGGGGATGACCTTCTCCGCGATCGAGGCGATGGATTTTATGCCGCCGACGATTACCGCGAACGTGATGACCAGCAGGAACGCGCCGGTTATGCGCGGGTCCAGGTGGATGGTTTCCGAAGCCATGCTGGAGATGGCGTTTGCCTGGACGGTATTGCCTATGCCGAACGCCGCCAGCGAGCAGAAGATGCTGAAGAGTACCGCCAGCCACTTCAGCTTCAGGCCGCGCTCCAGGGCGTACATGGGCCCGCCGA
>WQZW01000325.1 GCA_009780545.1 Treponema sp. | reverse complement strand
GAAACACGCACAGGGTCGAAATCGTGGAAACGGTAATGGCCTTGATCATCTCCGCGCTTCCGAGTATGGCCGCTGGTTTCAGCTTCGCGCCTTTCTCCCGGTAACGGTAGATGTTCTCCAGTATGACGATGGAGTTGTCGATCAACATGCCTATGCCCAGAACCAGGCCGGCCATGGTCATAAGGTTAAGGGTAAGTCCCGCGAAGTACATCATCATAAAGGTGATGAGGACGGAGACGGGGATGCTCAGCCCGATGATGAAGGTGGACTTGAAGGAGCGCAGGAAGATGAAGAGGAACACCACGGCGAGGACCGCCCCGGAAATCGCCGTGCTGGTAACCTGGTTCAGGGAGTTTTCCACCAGATCGGTGGTGTTGAACATCTCGGTGATCGCCACGTCCGCCGGCAGCTCGCCTTTCATCCTGTCAAGCTGTATCCGCAGTTCCCCGGCCGCCTGCACGGCGTTGGCCCCGCTCTGGGCCGTTACCGACATCATCACCGCCGGATTCCCGTTGACGATGACGCTGCTGGTCTCGTCCCTGAAATCCTCCATCACGTTGGCGATGTCCCGAAGGAACACCTGGCGGGGCGGCTCGAACTGCCCGGCGGCAATTCCCCCTCCCCTGAACGAGATCGTGGTATTGTTGATCTGCTCCAGCGAGGTGAATTCCCCCATCGCCGTGAGGATGTAGGAAAGGCCGCCCTCGACGATGGTACCCACGTTGGTCTGCCTGTTCTGCACGGCGAGCATCTGCTGAATCTCCGTCACCGTGAGGTTGTACGCCTCGAGCCGGTCGCGGGGAATCTCCACCCGGACGATCCGCTCCCTACCCCCGGAAACCGAGGCGGTGGCGATGCCCGGCGTCTGCTCCATCCGGGGAATGATCGTGTTCTCGGCCAGCTCCCGAAGTTCCTCGGCACTGCGGTTCCCGCTTATCATGAAGCTCACGATGGGAATCATCGCCGGATCCATCTTGATGATCATCGGGGTGTCCGCCCCCGTCGGCATGAAATTTCGGATCCGGTCCAGCGCGTCCCGTATGGAAAGGGATGCGTCGGACAGGTTGGTCCCGTAGTTGAACTCCAGTTGTATCATGCTGAATCCGATGGCCGAGGAGGAGTTGATCTTGTTGAGGTTGGAGGTTCCGGCCAGCACCGCCTCCAGGGGCCGAGTCAGGCTGCGCTCGACCTCCTCCGGCCCCGCCCCGGTGTAGCCGGTGATCACCAGCAGCATGGGGAAGTCCACCTCGGGGTACAGGGCCACCGGAAGGTTCGTGGCGGAGAACACCCCCAGCCCGATCAAAAGCGAAAAAACGATGACCGCCGTGGTCGGCCTCGAAACGATAGTCTTTACCAGCATTTCCTTTTCCTTTGCAAGTCGCGCCCCGACCCGATCCGCCTATGGCAGGTCGGATCGGCGGCATGTCCGTATATGGTCAGTTCCCCGGGGAGGCAAGGCGTTCCACTATGTTTATCCGTACCCCGTCCTCCAGAAGGCTCTGTCCCCGGGCCACGATTTCCTCGCCCGGCTCAAGTCCTTCCCTGATCTCCAGAAGGCCGTCCACCGAGATTCCCGGCACCACGTCCCTCCTGCGCGCCACGAACTGTTCCCCGTCGCGGGGATCGACATCCACGACATAGACGTACTGCTGCCCGAAACGGCTGACCAGGGCCGAGGCCGGAATCCTCACCACGTTCTCCCGGCGTTCGGTGATCAGCCTGACGTTGGCGAACATCCCGGCCTTGAGCCTTTCGCCCGGATTCTCCGTCCTCACCCGTATTTCCATGGTGCGGGAAACCGGGTCTATGGTCGGGGACAACTCGCTGATCCGGCCGGTAAAAATGTCCCCCGGCCAGGCGGCAAGGCTTATCTCCGCCGGAAGCCCCATGGACATCCTTGAGATAAACCTTTCGGCCACGAAGAGCCTGACCTCAAGGGCGTTCCCGCCGGCTACCCGCACCAGCGGAACGGCCTGGCTGATGGTCATTCCCACCTGCGCCGGTATCGCCACCACGGTCCCGGAAACCGGGGCGGTAACCAGACCGAGCCGGAACTCCATGCCGGGGCGCGAGGGATCGATGCTGACCAGCGTCTGGCCCCTGACGACCTGCTGGCCTATGGAAACATGCACCCGTTCCACACGGCCGGCCACTTCGGAAAAGGCGTCGACCATCGAACTCGCTATGACGTCGCCTGAAAGCCCGATAAAGTCCTGTATCGGACCCTGTTCGGCAAGGGCGGTATTTACCGCAAAGGCCGGGATCGGCGGTTCGACATCCTCGGCCGGCCCCCCGGCGTTTCCACCCCGGTTGCAGCCGGCAAGGGAAAGGACAAGCAGGAACGGTACCGAAACCGCAAACAAAGCCGTATGTTTCATTGGAACTCCTTATTTCAAACCTTCGGCGTATGCCGGCCGGACAAATCCGGGACGCATACGCCGTAACGCGCGGCATTCTTACCCACGCCGCGCCGCCATTTCCTTACCGTCCGCACGCCATTCGCGCTTTTACTCGGCGTCGAACAACGTTCCGAACGGAATCCCCAACGCATACTCAAGGTCGATAAGGCCGTTGAGGTAGTTGAACTGCTGTTCGTACAGCTGCACCCTGGCCTGCCG
>WQZW01000324.1 GCA_009780545.1 Treponema sp. | reverse complement strand
GATCAGCATGGGCTGTCCCTTCCCGTTGGCCTCGGCGATCTCGTCGCAGAGCGCCCTGTACTTGTCCGCCTCGTTGAGGTACACCACGTCGTTCTCGTCCAGGCGGGCCACCGGCAGGTTCGTGGGGATCACCACCACGTCGAGCTTGTATATCTTGGCGAACTCCGGCGCCTCGGTGTCGGCGGTTCCGGTCATCCCGGATATTTTTTGGTACAGGCGGAAGTAGTTCTGGAAGGTGATCGTGGCCAGGGTGCGGTTGCGCTGGGCGATTTTGATCCGCTCCTTGGCCTCGATCGCCTGGTGCAGCCCGTCGGAGTAGCGCCTGCCGTGGAGGATGCGCCCGGTGAACTCGTCCACGATCTGCACCTGCCCGTCCTGCACGACGTAGTCCACGTCTATCTGAAAGATTTTGTGGGCCTTCAGTGCCTGGGTGAAGTAGTGGATGTACTCGAAGTTCTCCTCGTCCACGATGGCGCCCTTGATCAGCCCCCGTTTCTGGAGGATGCCCTCCACCGTGGCCAATCCCTGGTTGGTGAAGGAGATGTTCCGGTTTTTCTCGTTGATCTTGAAGTCGCCGACGATCTGTTCTCCCTGGGCCTCGTCCGGATACTCGCCGTTTTCCTTCTTCTGCGCTTCCTTAAGGGAACCCAGAAGCCGGTCCACCTCGGCGAACTTGTGGGTGTCGTCCTCGGCGGCGCCTGAGATGATCAGCGGGGTGCGGGCCTCGTCTATGAGGATGGAGTCGATCTCGTCCACGATGCAGAAGTTGTGGGGCCGCTGGACCCGGCTTTCCATCTGCCGGTGCATGTTGTCGCGAAGGTAGTCGAAGCCGAACTCGTTGTTGGTGCCGTAGGTGATGTCGCAGGCGTAGTTTTCCTTGCGGCGGGCGTTGTCCATGTCCGAAAGGATCGTTCCCACGCTCAGCCCGAGCATGGCGAAGACCGGGCGCATCCATGCGGCGTCCCGTTCGGCAAGGTAGTCGTTGACGGTAACGACATGCACGCCCTTGCCGGGAATGGCGTTGAGGTAGGCGGCGGCCACCGACATCAGGGTTTTGCCCTCGCCGGTCTTCATCTCCACGATCTTGCCCTGGTGCAGGACGATGGAGCCCAGCACCTGCACGTCGTAGGGCCGTTCCCCCAGCCTCCGCCGCGCGGCCTCCCGCGCCAGGGCGAAGCCCTCAGGCAGCAGCTCGTCCAGGCTTTCGCCGGCGCGGAACCGTTCCCGCAGGTCCTCGGTCCGGGCCGGAAAATCGCCGTCGGCAAGGCCGGCGGCCCAGACTTCCTTTGCGTTGACCAGGTGGAGGATCGGCAGCATGGCCTTGATGTCCCGCTCGTGCTGCGACCCGAACAAAGCCTTGATTATTTTTTCTAGCATAGCGTTTTTACTATACCCTTATGGATGATAGGTTTCAAGGGAGGTCCGTACTCAGCAATGATCAGTTTAATTTTCGGGTATCCCGCGGATCGAAACTCCGTGTACTCCGTGCAACTCCGTGGTTGATTCTTCTTCCAAAATTGATTTCCGTGCTTCAAACCATTTCCTACTTTACCTTCATCCCAAACCGATGTATCCTATCAGCAGGTGCCGTCAAGGGTCCAAATAGGAGCAGGACTACGCCGAAAGGTGTAGAGTGCAGTGGGTTCAAATCCCACCGGGCGGCACCGTTTTTCCTTCAAAGGCGTTTCCCGCTTTACCTTTGCCTCAGCCCGATGTATCCTGCCAACAGGTGCCGCCAAGAAGCCGGATAAGAAGCGTGCTCACTTCAAATACATTGAGGTGGAGGGCAGAAGGGAGCGAGACCCTTCCGGGCGGCGCCGCTTTTCCCTCAATAAAAATCTTCTTCCCTTAAAACCGGCCGCACTTGGGGTAATCATCCGCCCGATTGAAACCGGCGGGAAAAAAGGGTATGATTTTTTCCGGCGGACTAAAGCAAAATGCGGTTCGGTGCCGTCCATGGCATAAGGAGATACGTTTATGGCCAAAGCAAGCGAAGAAAAGACGAGGGGCGACCCGAACGCCTCGCCCGAGGAGAAGCTCAAGGCGTTGGAGGCGGCCCGGCTGCAGATCGAGAAGCAGTTCGGCGCCGGCTCCCTGATCAAGCTCGGCTCGAGGGAGAACGCCGCCGTGGAGGTCGTGCCCACCGGCTCGATCCTCCTGGACGAGGCGCTGGGCGTGGGCGGTTATCCCCGGGGACGGATCATCGAGATCTACGGGCACGAGTCCTCCGGCAAGACGACGCTGGCCCTGCATGCAATCGCCGAGGCCCAGAAACTCGGCGGGGCGGCGGCCTTCATCGACGCCGAGCATGCCCTGGACCCGATCTACGCCAAGAATATCGGGGTCAACACCGACGAGCTGTGGGTTTCCCAGCCGGACAACGGGGAACAGGCGATGGAGATCACCGACAGCCTGGTCCGTTCCGGCGCCGTGGACATCATCGTGGTGGATTCGGTGGCGGCCCTGGTACCCCAGTCGGAGATACTCGGCGTGATGGGCGACGCACAGATGGGCGCGCAGGCAAGGCTTATGAGCCAGGCCCTCCGCAAGCTCACCGCCAGCATCAGCAAGTCCAAGACCATCCTTATCTTCATCAACCAGCTCCGTATGAAGATCGGCGTC
>WQZW01000323.1 GCA_009780545.1 Treponema sp. | reverse complement strand
CCCAGCAGCAGGGCATCGGCGGCAACGGCCGGCCCGTCGGTCCTTCCCGGCAGGAAGAGCCTGGGCATGGCGAGAAAGGCCCTTGCAAGCCAGGGAACCAGGGCGACGACCGCCAGAACGCTTACCGCCCCCCAAAATCCCCCGGGCAGCTTCCGCCGGAGCAGAAAAGCCGGCAGGCCGAAGCCGGCGAGCAGGGCCGCAAGGTAAACGGAAGTATCGGCCAGCTCGCCTCCCAACAGCCTGAACTGGAACAGTATGATGAAGAGTGCCGTTCCCCGCAGGAGGTTGGCGGAAACGGTCCCCTGAAGCGGGGTGCTTTTGGAGAGGCTTGAATCCCCGGAGAGCGTTTTCTTGGTAAGCACAAAGTCCATAGTACCATATATCCTAAACAAAAAATGCCGCCGGTTTACAACCGGCGGAGCGGAGATTTGCGAAGCAAATCTCCGAGTCCAATCCGCCTCCGGCGGATTGGGCCCGTCGGTTAGGTAACACCCTGCCGGACCGCCGGCAGCTCCCGAATCCTGCCGGCCTTTTCCTGTTTCAACCGTAGTTTTTCATGATTCTTCTCTTCGTCTTTTCCGTTTCGCCGATTAAACCCTGTGGGTTTAATCGAGGTTTTCCGCGTTACAGCAGCATAAACTCGCGGGCGGTGTCCTGGAGGCGGCGGTTCCAGTGGGCTTCCAGGTACTTGCGGCGGATTTCGGGGCTGTCGATGCGGTCGGAACGGACCTGGAGGCGTTTCTGGGCGACGCTGGCCGCCGTCCGCATGTCGATCTGGCTGGCTCCGGTCTGCTTCAGGATGCGGCACAGGGCATAGTGGAAGAAAACGTCGCCGGGATCGATTTCGGCGAAACGGTTGTTCCGGAGGATGTGGCGGATGGCGTTTTGGGCGATCTTGCCCTCGTCCGGGGAGAGGCTGCGGATAAGGGCGCGGTAGGTGCTGAACAGTCGGTTGCGAATCTCGTACCATGAAAAGCAGAGGAGTTCGCACTGGGAGAAGCCGCTGCGCCAGTCGGCCTGTTCGGTCCTGTAGAATATTTCGGTGTCGTCCGGAATGGCGTCGGCGAGTTTGGCCAGGAGGCCGGAAGCTCCGGCGTGGTCGTCGCGGAAGAACAGGGCCTCAAGCTCGAAGATGTCCAGGTCGGGCGTCCGCTGGAGCGGGGGATTTGCGGTCCCCGCATCGAGATAGACGGCGGATCTGTAGGCCCAGGCGGCGAGGAGGGCGGTTTTTTCCGGGGAACGGCCGCCATTGGGGGAAAGGGCTATGCCCTGGAATATTTTGCCGGCCTCGACGTAGCCGCCGTACTCGAAGGTCAGCCTTCCCTGAAGGAAGCGGCAACGGTCGACCCATTCCGGGCTGCCGGACCGCAGGAAGTGCCCGAGGGCCTTCTCCGCCATCGCCATGGCACCGGAAAGGTTGCCGTGCAGGAGCCTGACCGAGGCGGTGTAGAAGCAGGCCATGCCCAGCTCCTGGGAATCGCCTGACTTGGCGGCGTTCTCCAGGGCGAAACCGAGGTACTCGTTGGTTTCCCCGACCTGCTTGGCCGAGATGCTGCCCAGGGCGAAGAGTCGGTGGCAGCGGGCCAGCCAGGAGTTGCCGCTTTTCTGGCAGAGCATGGTGGCGTTCTTGATCTCCCGCTTGGCGAACTCGCCGTCGTGCCAGCCGAGGTGGTACAGGGCGCGGTTCAGGTGGGCCTGGGTCTTCAAAAGGGGGAAGTCGGCACAGTCCGGGATGCCCAGGTCGAAGGCGGCGTAAACCCCGCCGTCCCTGTCGAAATGGACGGCCAGCAGGTTAAGGGCCACATGGCGGAGGACGGCAAGCCTCGTCTGCCCGACGATCCGCTCGGCATCCGGCGAATCCAGGAAGTCCCGTATCTCCGAACCGTCCGAACAGCTCAGTTCGAAGTGCAGGGCGGCGAGGATGAGGGATTCCTCGATCTCCTTGTTGCCGGAAAGCTCGCCGAGTCTTTCCAGAAGCCCGATGCAGGGCACTATCTTACGGGCGGCGACCCAGGCCAACAGCCGTTCCCTGACCAGGTCCCGCAGCACGTCCTTCTTGCCGCCGAGGGCTTCCTCCGCCGCCTCCCGAAACCCGAGGTTCCAGGGCCTGGTATCCAGCGGCGTGTCGAAAACGCCGAGCGCATACAGAAGCGAGACCGCCCGCGCGCCGACGTTGGCGCTCTTGCCCATCTCCCGGAGCAGGCCGGGGATCAGGTTCGGGGGAAATATCCTTCCCAAAAGAAAACAGAGGTAGCCGAGTTCCCAGAGATCTTCCGGCAGTTCCGGCATCGCCTGCGGACCGGAATCCCTATGGTCGAGGTGGAACTCGCTCTCGAAAAAATGCACCCAGGGACCGGCCGGCCAGTGCCCCATGGCCTCCGCCGGTCCAAGCCCCACGACGATGTCGCCCTTCCTGTCGGCCAATGCCCGAAGGACGATGTCCTGGGCCTCGGGCTCCCGGGAAGAGAGGGCGAGATTCTCGATGGCGATGGCCGGAACCAGGCCGAGGCCCGTCATGTGGGCGCGGTAGGTTTCCAGGAGCAGGCCGAAGAATCTGTCGGCCAGGGGAACGGCGAAGGAGGAAGGCCTCGCCCGCAGCCTCTGCCGAAAGAAAAAATCCCGCATG
>WQZW01000322.1 GCA_009780545.1 Treponema sp. | reverse complement strand
TCAAGATATATCGTTTGATCTTTCCGTCGATAGCATAAAAAAAGTTGAAGAAGAATTTATCAAACAGGGCTTTACGATTTTGGGAACACCGGAACGGTACAGAATGGATACTTCTTTGATGTTTGATTCCGCATATCACCTTAACAGACAAGGCGTTACTCTCAGAACCGAGCTGCTCATAGAAGATTTAAAGAAAGCAGGGGTTGGGAATAAAATTGAATCGCAATGAAGGTAAAATTTTATTTTCGGTTATGCTGAAGTATAATTGATGATTCTTCCTTGTATTTGGTACTTGAACATGCCCCCGAAAGCGGGCTATGCTTACGGCATATCCGCAGAAATAATCGAAAACCTCGTCGTCTTCGAGGGCGGGGACGGCAGCGGGACCAGCACGCAGCTTTCGCTTCTCGGCCGGAGGTTTCCGGGGCCCGGACTGCCGGCCTTTTTCGCCACGGCCGAACCTTCAGGCGGGGCGGTGGGAAAACTCATCCGGCAGGCGCTTTCGGGCGACCCGGGCCTGCGGCCGGAAACCCTGGCCATGCTCTTCGCCGCCGACCGGAACGAGCATCTGCACGCCGAGGACGGCATACGGGCCCGCTGCGGCCGGGGCGAACTGGTGGTCTGCGACCGCTACGTCCTTTCCTCGCTGGTCTACCAGGGCATTCAGTGCGGGGAGCGGCTGCCCCGGCTTTTGAACTCAGGCTTTCCGGCCCCCGGCCTGGTCCTGCACTTCGACCTGGACCCGGAAGAGGCCGTAAGGCGGATGTCCGGCCGGTCGAAGCTGGACGTTTTCGAGAACCTGGACTTCCAGATAAAGGTCCGGGGCCGCTACCTTTCCCTGTTGGACGAATGCCGGGAGGCCGGAAGCCGGGTGCGGAGGATGGACGCGTCGAGGCCGCCGGAAGAAGTGGCCGCCGAGGTCTGGAGGGAGCTGGCCGAACTTCCGATAATGAAGGCAAATGGCTAAAAAAACGCCCGCAACCGGCCGCCTTCGGCCCCTGGCCGTCGGCCTTTCCCTCCTCGTCCTCCTCTCCGGGAGCTTTCCGGCGGAAGCCTACACGGTAACCTACAAGGAGCAGTTCTACCGCCTGTTCCGCATGCACCTGCAGCGGACGCCGGAGAACTACGTCGAGAACATCTACTGGCTGCAGCAGGCGGTCAAGGCCGACTTCGCCAACCCGCTGCATGCAATCGGCCGGGTGCGGGACGAGGTCGAGTGGGAAAAGTACCGCTACCTTTTTATGATGCACCTCAACATCAAGCTGGTCGAGCAGCACCTGGCCCTGGCCGCCATGTGGGGCCGGCAGGAAGCCTTCTTTTACAACGCCCCCTGGAAGGAACAGAACCTGGAAAGCCTTGAAATTGCCGAAGCCACCTTCCGGGCCGCGACCGGTTACTGGGAGGCCGCCCTGGAATGGGCCGAACTTGCCGGCCAACGGCGGCTCCGCTTCGTGGATTTGCCCGGCGTCCAGTTCTGGGCCGATTCGGTGGCAAGGATACAGTCCGGCGACCTGGATTATGCGAGGACCATACGCCGGGAACTGGAGCACATCGAACGGATGCGGGAACAATTCCGGGCCATGGGTCCAAACTGACAAGGTCAGTTTGGACCGTCGGGATTACCGGCCGAGGGGAACCGCCAGCGAATCGGAGATCGCCTGACGGACCTTTTCGGCAAGGACGGTCTTGCGGTCGGCCGGGGGGATGTCGGCGACGGAAATCGGTTTGCAGAAGGTGATCCGCACCGGGCAGGCCCGGGCCCGGCCCTGCCGTTCGAAGACGTCGTAGGTGCCGGCGAGGGCCACCGGCACGATGGCCGCTCCGGATTGCGTCGCCAGCTTGAAGGCCCCCGGCCTGAAGGGAAGCAGCCCTTGGCCTTTCGAGCGGCTGCCTTCGGGAAAGATGATCATGCAGTTGCCGGCCCGTATCCGCCCGATGCCGGCGTCGATGGTGGCCAAGGCCTTGCGGGGATTCTTCCGGTCGATGAACAGGCCGCCGATGACCAGTATCCACATGTTCAGTAACGGGATCAGGGCCAGTTCCTTTTTGGCGATGAAGCCGATGGGCCGGCCGGCATAGCGGAGCAGCATCACGATGTCGAACAGGCTTGCGTGGTTGCTGACGAAGCAGAGCCCGCCTTCGCGCGGAACGTTTTCCCTGCCCTCGACGGTGATCCGGCACCCGATGAGCCTGATCAGGGCCTCGGCCCAGGCCTGGGCAACCCGGTACATCAGCAGCATCATTTGTCGCCGCAGGCCGAGAAAGCCGAAGACGACCACGACGATGCCGATCGGCACCAGGCCGATCACCGTGAGGACCACGTACAGAAAAACAACGATGGTTTTTGGCATTGATTGCTCCCTGCGCCATATTCCCATGTTTTGGGGCGCCGGTACAAGGTGGTTGGGTTTGGGTTTTGCCGGCAAACCCGAATCGGCAACGGCGGGAATGCATCGGGCATTTCCGCCTTGACGGGAAGCTTACCCCGGGCTTTGCTATCTGTAGGCCCTTTCATAGTTCGACCGTAGTTTTCATGCTTCTTCGTTTGCTTCTTCGTTTTCTTCTTCTTTGCGGACGACGGATCAAAGAATTTCCCCGTATTTCAATCGGTTTTCCTAATGTTACTGGTCCGGATT
>WQZW01000321.1 GCA_009780545.1 Treponema sp. | reverse complement strand
CTCAAGGCCGGCGGGATACGGCTTTCGACCAGGGAAGTTTCGGGGATCGAGGCGAGGAAGACGAAGGCCGACTGAGCGGCCGACGGGACGGGAAAAGCCGGGCGGGAAAAGGCCGTCGGTTACCGCGGGGCGTTGCGGGGCAGGGCCCCGCTCGGGGGGTAGTGAAAGACGAAGGTTGTCGCAAAGCGACAACCTTTGGCTGGAACGAAGGGGGGTTCGCCCCCCTCCATGGGCTTATCGGATAAAGGCGTGGAGTTTTGCTTTGCAAAACTCCTAAATCCAGGTTTCCATAGGGACGGAACCGTCCCGGCTTGAGGAGGAAGGAATGGTAGGGGAAAACGGAACGGCGACGGGAACGGCGACGGCGGAACGGGACGGCGGGGAGGAGCTCGCCATGTCGGTCGAGGCCGGCATTTCCGAGGAGGAACGGCGGGAGATACTGGTCCAGATCGACGGCATCGCCGAGCGGAACCGACAATCCCTGTCCTCGGCGACGGAAACCGGTACCGGAACCCGCTTCACGGCGGACAGGAGCGGGGGACTGTTTCCGGTAATGGTGATTCTCTGCTCGCTGGCGGCCCTTGCCGGGGGCTTTTTCGCGCTTTCGGCTTTCCAGAACGAGGTCGACGTGCAGGCGCGGGAGGGCAGCCGGGTGTTCAACACCACGGAGCGGGCGCTCATCGCCGAGATCCGCCGGGAGACCAGCCGGCTTCTCGCGGCCAAGGACCTGGAGATATCCTCGATGACGCTGATGCTTTCCGACATCGAAGCCGAGCTGCAGGGAATGACGGGGAACCAGACGCTGACCGACGAACAACGGGAGCGGCAGGCCCGCCTCCTCGCCCTGCGGGAGGAGTACACCGAACAGCTGACCGAGCTTCGGGACGACCGTACCCGCATCATAGACGACGCCCGCTCGCAGGAAACGGTCCTGCAGGACAATCTCGACGTCCGGGCCCGCGAGATTGCCGCCGGGGTCCCGATCTCCGATACGGAACCGGAGGCGGTCCGGAACGAGCCTGCCGAGAATACCGAACTTGCCGAGCTGGCCGCCGAACGGGCCCAGGTGCAGGCGGTGGAGGCGCAGGTCGAGGCCTTTTTCGGCACGATCCGCTCGCAGGTTTCCACCGGACTCCTCGGCGACGCCAGGGACAGCATTTCCGGCCTCCGGGGTTTCCTGGAAAACGGGAACTTCCGGTCGGTACGGCAGGTGCAGGGGCGGATGGGGCTGTACCTTAACGCCCTGGATACCTACGAGGCCCTGCTCAAGGAAAACAGCATGCTGGGGGCGGCGCTCCTTGCCGGCAGGCTTCCGCCCGACACCACCGAAGTCGACCGCCTCAGGACCGAGGTCGACAGGTTGAGCGACACCTCCTCCTTCGAACGGACGATCGCGGCGCTGCAGGGCGAAAGGGATGCCCTGTCGACACGGGCGGACGGCCTGCAGCGGGACCTGACCGCGGAGCGCGGGAGGACCGGTACCCTCCAGGGCCAGCTCAACACGGCAAGGGCCCGGGTGGATGCCCTCGAACAGGAACAGCGCGACATCGCCTCCCTGAACCAGCGGATAACCGGGCTGCAGGACGAGAACGCCCAACTCCTTTCCCGCCTGAACCAGGCCCAGCAGACGGTCCGGGAACTGGAGCAGGCCTGGGAATCGCTGCAGCAGTTCATGCTGAACCAGCAACGGGCGCAGGACTGACGTTCGATCCGACTTGTCGGATCGAAGTCTTGGAGAATTTTCAACCTGCCGAAGCAGGTTGAAAATTCTCCGGACTTTTGTCGACGGGGATTCATGGGGCAAAATTCGGGACCGATCCGCCGCGTGCGGATTGGATTTTTTGCGCTTCGGTCGGCGGGCAATGGGGCGGAGTTTCGCAAGGCAAATCCGCCCTTTATTCGTTGTTGCCCTTTCTAGCCGTCCGCGCTTTCCGCCACGACATCCGTCGCCACGACTTCCGTACCCGGCTTTTTTTCCGCAAATGCCGCCTTCAACAGCAGCGGGGTGATGAGTACGGTAACCAGGACGACGACGATGATGCTGGGATACAGCAGGGAGCCGATGTAGCCTGCGGCGATGCCCTTCGCGGCCACGATGAGGGAGACCTCGCCGCGGGCGATCATCCCCGCGCCGACCCGGACGCTTTCCCGGAAGCCGAAACCGCCGAGCCTCGCCCCGAGCCCGCAACCGAGGAGCTTGGACAGCACGGAGACGGCCACGAGGGCGAGGGTAAAGAGGACGAGGCTGCCGGACAGCCCGCCGAAGGAAGCGTGGAAGCCGATGTTGGCGAGGAATATCGGGGTAAAGAACATGTGGGAAAGGCCGCCGGTCTTCCTTTCCAGGTGCTCCGCGCACCCGGTGCCGCAGAACGCGATCCCGGCGATGTAGGCGCCGGTGATGTCGGCCAGGCCGAAGACCTCGGCGGAGTAGGCCATGAGGAAGCAGTAGGCGAGGGCGAATACCGTGATCTGCCTGGTCCTGCCGGACTTCTCGTACATGAAGTTGAACAGCATGTTGACGAAAATCCCCACGACGACGGCAAGGACGAAAAAGGCCAGGATGCGGAACAGCAGGAAGGAAAGGGCCGGAACGGAAAAACCGCTGCCGCCCATCCCCATGGTAACGGAGAGGATCACGATGACGATGACG
>WQZW01000320.1 GCA_009780545.1 Treponema sp. | reverse complement strand
GCAAGGCTCGGGCTCAGGGGGGCTTGGCCCCCCGCATTATCTTCTAATGGAAATCTCCCCACGAACTCCCCACCTGAATGCTGATCCATCATCCGTAGGATGATGGATTCGGAGATTTGCGGGGCAAATCTCCACGCTTTGGTTTACAGGGCAAATTCGCCGAAGCCGTGTCCGATCCGACAAGATCTAATGGAAATCTCCCCACGAACTCCCCACCTGAACGCTGGCCCGCAGGGGAACGCTGAGCGTCATCGCGCGTTCCATTTCGTCCTTGACCAGGGCGGCGGTCGCTTCGGCGGTGTCGGCCGGGCATTCAAGGATCAGCTCGTCGTGGACCTGGAGGAGCAGGCGGGCCGGGCTGCGTTCGGCGGCGAGGCGGGCGTCCAGGTTCAGCATGGCCTTTTTCACGATGTCGGCGGCGGAGCCCTGGATGGGGGTGTTCACGGCGATGCGTTCGGCGGCGGCCTTTTCCGTTTTGTTTGCGGAGTTGATCGCCATGATCCGGCGGCGGCGGCCGAGGATGGTGCGGGCGTACCCGGTGCTTTCCGCCCGGGAGACCAGTTCCCCGATGAAGGCGCGGACGCCTGAGTAGGTGGCGAAGTAGGCCTCGATGAAACCGGACGCCTCGGACCTCGTGATTCCCAGTTCGCCGGAGAGCCGGAAGGCGCTCATTCCGTACATCACCCCGAAGTTGATCGTCTTGGCGATGCGCCGCTGCTCCGGCAGGACGCGGTCCTCCGGGATGCCGAAGATCAGGGCGGCGGTGCGGGCATGCACGTCGGTGCCGTCCCTGAAGGCCGAAACGAGGTTGGCATCCCCGGAAAGGTGGGCCAGGACCACCAGCTCGATCTGGTTGTAGTCGGCGGAGATCAGCAGGCGGCCGGGAGCGGCGGTGAAGGCGCGGCGGATTCGGCGGCCCTCCTCCACCCGGATGGGGATGTTCTGCAGGTTGGGGTCCCGGCTTGCCAGGCGGCCGGTTGCGGCCCCGCATTGGTCGAAGGTGGTGTGCAGGCGGCCGTTGCGGTCGGCCTGGCCCGGCAGGGTGTCCACGTAGGTGGACTTGAGCTTGGCCAGGGTGCGGTGCCGGAGGATCAGGGCCGGCAGGGGATCGATGCGGGCGAGCTCCTGCAGGGAGTCCGCGTCGGTGGAATAGCCGGTCTTGGTTTTCTTGCTCGGCTTAAGGCCCCGCTGCACGAAAAGCACTTCCTGAAGCTGCTTGGGCGAGGCGAGGTTGAACTCCCGCCCGGCCGTCTCCCACGCCTCCCCCTGAAGCCGGATCAGCATCTCCCCCAGTTCGATGCCGTATGCGTCCAGAACCCCGGCCTCCAGCCGGATTCCCTCGGCCTCCATCTCGCCGAGCACCGGCAGCAGGGGCATTTCCAGATCATGGAACAGGGACAGGACCTCGGCCGGTTCCGGAAGGGCCGAAAACCTCCGGAAGAGGCGGAGGCAGAGGTCGGCGTCCTCGGCGGAATAGGCCGTGGCCGTTTCCAGGGACACCGCGTCGAAGGTGCGGCCCTTGGGAACGATGTCGGCGAAGGCGGTCGGACCGTGGCCGAAGAACCGGACGGCAAGGGAATCCAGCGTATAGTTGTTGAGGTCCGGGTCCGCGATCCAGGCGGCGACCATCGTGTCCCGGATTTTGCAGTTCCAGCGGGGGATTCCCCAGGCGCGGCTTACCTTGTAGTCGTACTTGGCGTTGTGGGCCACGACGGTCATCTCCGGATCGGCGAGGAGACCGGAAAGGAGTTCCCGTACATGTTCGGGCGGAAGGTGATCGGGGTCCGAGGCGACGCCGCCCTCGGAGACTCCATGGGGGGCAAGCGGGGCGTAATAGGCCGTTTTCGGCTCCAGCGCCAGGGAGATTCCCAGCGGCCGGGCGGAAAGCGCGTCCAGGGAATCGGTCTCGAAGTCCAGGGCCAGGAGCTTGCGGGCCTTTGCCTCGGCAAGGATGCGCTGCAGTTCGGCGATGTCCGTTATGCTCCGGTAGGTGCCCGGTCCCTTCAGGCCGTCGTCCCCGGATTCCCCGGAATCGGCTTTGTGCGGGGTTCCCCCGACCGACTTTCCGGCCAGTTGTTTGGCGCTTTGGTGGATGCCCTCCCGGGCCAGGACCTCGGCTGCTTCGGTCCGCCTGAGGTTTTCGGCGGAAAGGGCGGAAAGGTCGTCGAAGGGGAGGGGAACGGCGGTCTCCAGCCTGATCAGCGACTTGGAGAAGTACGCCGATTCCTTTCCCTCGGCCAGTTTTTTCCCCCGGGCCCCGGAAATGCCGGCGATGTCCCGGTAGATGCCGTCCAGCGAGCCGTGGCGGGCCAGAAGCTCGGCGGCGGTTTTCTCCCCGATGCCCTTTACCCCCGGCACGTTGTCCGCCGCGTCCCCGCACAGGGAAAGCAGGTCGAGGATTCCCTCCGGCCCCACGCCCCATTCCTCCCGCACCCCGGCGGAGTCCACCAGTTCCCAGGCCGGGCCCGCGCTCCGGACGTTCTCGCCCTTGGCCGACTTCGCCGGGCGCAGGGCGTAAACCCCGTCCCCGACCAGCTGCAGGAGGTCCTTGTCCGCCGAGACGACGTAGCATTCCCGACCTTCGGCCTTGCACCTGACGGCCAGCGTGGCGATGACGTCGTCGGCCTCGTAACCCTCGGCGCAGAGGCTGGCGACGTTC
>WQZW01000319.1 GCA_009780545.1 Treponema sp. | reverse complement strand
AGAAAAAGACAAGGGGAATGATAGCCGTCGAGAAGGGCCTGCAGCCGCTTGCCGACCTGATGCGGGAACTTGCCGCCCCGGAGCTGCTGGCTAGGGCCGCCGAGTTCGTCACCCCGGATCCGTCCGCCTTGGAAAACCCCGCACTTGCCGTGGCCAGCGTCGAGGAAGCCCTCCAGGGGGCGATGGACATTATCGCCGAGGCGGTTTCCCGGGAGCCGGAGAACCGGGCGAAGATCAAGGCCTTCTATATCAGGGACGGGCGGATCATCGTCGCCGGCTCCGGCAAGGAGGGCAAGGGCGACGAGGCGGCGAAAAAGACTTCCGTCTACCAGATGTACTGGGACTATTCGGAGGCGCTTTCCCGGATCAAGCCCCACCGGATACTGGCGATCAACCGGGGCGAGCGGGAAGAGGCGCTGCAGGTTACCGTGGACATCGACGAGAACGTGGCCACCGCCCTGCTGCAGGGGGAGTACGACATCCGGAACGACTACCACGGGACGGCGGTCGAGGACGGGCTGAAGCGGCTGCTCTCGCCGGCGCTGCTGCGGGAGATTCGGGGCGACCAGGGGGACGCGGCCGACGAGCACGGCATCGGGATATTCAGCGAGAACCTGAAAAACCTCCTTTTGCAGCAGCCGATCAAGGGAACCCGCGTCCTGGGGATCGATCCCGGAATCCGCACCGGCACCAAGTGCGCCTTCCTGGACGACACCGGCAAGTACCTGGACAGCACGGTGATCTACAACCACAAGACCGAGGAGGCCAGGCGGCTCCTGCTGAAGGGCATCCGGGAGTACCGGGTGCAGCTGATCGCCGTGGGCAACGGGACCGGAAGCCGCGAGGTGCAGGAGATCGTTTCCGGCCTCATCGCCGAGTCGAACCTCGACGTGCTGTACACCGTGGTGGACGAGGACGGCGCCTCGGTGTACTCCGCCAGCGACATCGCCCGGGAGGAATTCCCCGAGCTGGACCTGACCATCCGGGGCGCGATTTCCATCGGCCGCCGGCTGCAGGACCCGCTGGCCGAGCTGGTGAAGATCGATCCCAAGTCCATCGGCGTGGGCCTGTACCAGCACGACCTCAACCAGAAGAAGCTTTCCGACAAGCTGGACGAGGTGGTTTCCTCCGTGGTCAACAACGTGGGCGTGAACCTCAACACGGCCAGCGCCTCGCTTTTGAAGTACGTCTCCGGGATCAACGGTTCGCTGGCCCGCAAGATCGTCAGGTACCGGGAGGACAAGGGGAGGATTTCCAGCCGGGCGGAACTGACCGGCGTTCCCGGCATGGGCCCGAAGAGCTTCGAGCAGTGCGCCGGGTTCCTCCGCATCCCGGAAAGCGCCGAACCCCTGGACAACACCTGGGTCCACCCGGAGAACTACGGGGTCGCGCGGGAGATCACCTCCACGCTGACTTCCGGCCTCGGCGCCGAACGCCTCGCGGCCCTTCGGGACAAGCACGGCATCGGCGAGGCGACGATCCGGGACATCGCCGAGGAGCTGAAGAAGCCGGGCCGCGACCCCCGCGAGGACTACCCCAAACCGGTGATGCAGAAGGGCGTGGTGAGTTTCGAGGACCTCAGGGAAGGGATGACGGTTACCGGCAAGATCAAGAACGTGGTCGATTTCGGCGCCTTCGTGGACCTGGGCATCAAGGAAACGGCCCTGGTCCATGTCTCCGAGCTGAGCGACCGGTTTGTCAAGGACCCGATGGACGCGGTGAAGGTCGGGGACGTGCTGGAGTTCCGCATCCTCAGCCTGGACGTCGAACGCCGCCGCATCGGCCTTTCCCGCAAGAGCGGGAACCGGCCTGCCGGGGGATCGGGAACCGGCGGCGGCGGGGCCAAGGCCGGCGAAAAGAGGCCGACGGCGAAGGTTGCCGACGGCGGGGAAAGGCCGAAGTTCGAGCCGCGGGGGCCGCAGGGCGCGCAGGGCGGTTCCCGGGACGACGACGGCACGAAGTACAATCCCTTCGCGGCGGCCTTTGCGAAGAAGGGGAAGAAGTAATGATGGAAATCGCATACACGTATTGGGAAGCCGACGACGGCCTGCTTGTCGGCTTCCTGAACGCCTATCCGGACCACCTCACCCAGGGGCGCGACCTTGCCGAGCTTGAGGAAATGCTCGCCGACCTGTACCTGATTCGCCGGGAAGAGGAAAAGCGGCTGGCGGCAAAACGGAAAAGCGGGGTTGTGCGGATAAAAGCCTTGGGATGAAGAGGCAGAAGCTGCTTAAGGAGATTCCAGGCGAGGTTCCCCGCCATGCCGACATAAACGAACTTGTGGCCAAGGCGATCATCAAGTTCTTTTCGATCTGAGGCCGTCTTGTAGCGGCCTTTGCGCAAAGGGGAAGAAGTAGCTCGCGGCAGGCGGTTTCCGGGGGATACGGGAACCGCTTGGCGTGGGATTACAAATTTACTGTAAGGACGGCCGTCGAACATGAACCGACTTAACTCCATAGACCTTTTCGCCGGGATCGGCGGCATCAGGCTGGGGTTCGAGCAGGTTTTTGGCGGGGCCGTCAAAACGGTGTTCGTCTGCGAATGGGACGAGCATGCCCGGAAGACCTACCGGGCCAACTTCCGGGACGGCTTCGAAATAGCCGGGGACATCACCTCCGTGGACGAGGCCGGCATTCCGGCCTTCGACATCTGCCTGGCGGGATT
>WQZW01000318.1 GCA_009780545.1 Treponema sp. | reverse complement strand
CCCATTGGTAATCTTCCTGCCACGGTATCCTCCAGGGCTATTTTACCAAAAGGGGACATTTCTACTGGTTTCTGAGGGGGACATTATCACAGGTTTTCTACAGGGGTGAAAGGATTGCCGAAAACCGGAGTTTCGCGCCGTCGAGGTCAGATCGTGCGTCGCGTTTTCAGCCTGGTGATTTCCTTCGTAATCTCGGGAACAATTTCAAACATATCCCCCACGATTGAATAGTCCGCAATCCCGTGTATCGGGGCGTTCGGATCGCCGTTGATTGCGACGACGGTTTCCGCCGAACACATTCCGGCAAGGTGTTGCGACGCACCCGAAATTCCGCAGGCAATGTACAGTTTCGGTGCGACGTTTTTTCCGGTCTGGCCAATCTGGTGGGAACCGCCAATCCAGCCTTCCTCGACGGCCGCACGGGATGCGCCGACTGCGGCTCCAAGAACCTCGGCGAGTTCCCGTATCACGCCAAATCCGCCGGGGCCGCCGACGGCACGCCCGCCCGAAACAATAATCCCGGCCCCCTCAAGGTCAACCTTGTCCCCGGTTCCCGCAATCACTTCAAGAATTTTTGTCCCGATGCTGTCCTTGCGGAAACCGAACGCTTCCTTCACAATTTCCGGGCGGCTTTCCCTCGGTTCCGGTTTTTTGAACACGCCAGGCCGTACCGTTCCCATCTGCGGAAAATGATTCGGGCAGATTATCTCCGCCATAATGTTGCCGCCAAAAGTCGGCCGTGTCCATGTAATAATTCCGGCATCCTCGTCAAAACCAATTTCCGTGCAGTCGGCGGTAAGTCCGGTTTGAAGGCGGCAGGAAACCCTGGGGGCAAGCGTGCGACCTTCCGTTGTCGCTCCTACCATAAACGCAAGCGGTGCGTGTTTTTTCGCCAGGTATGCGAGGGCGGCGGTGTAGGCATCGGCGGAATAGGTTTTGTATTCGTCCCCTTCCACAACAATGATTTTGTCAACGCCGTACCTTCCCACTTCCGTCGCTGCTTTTTCGGCATTCCCGGCGACGATGACGGCAACCAGCTTTCCGCCCTGAGCTTCGGCAATCCTTCTTCCGGGATTCAAAAGCTCGATGCCGACATTTCCGGGCATTTCGTTTTCGTCCAGTTCAATGTAAACCCACAGATCTTTTGTTTTTGCTTCCATAATAACCGCTCCCGCATACGTTAAAGGATTCCACGATTTGCCAGAAGTCGCACGAGTTTGGCGGCCGTTGCTTTAACCGTTTCTTCCTTTACAGTAACGCCGCCGTTCCTTGCCGGCATCACGAAAGTTTTCCTCACCTTCGTGGGCGATCCGTTCAGCCCGATTTTTGCCGTGTCGATGTCTGGAATGTCGGCGATGCCGAGATGCCGGATTTCCGCCTTCCTTGCGGCAAGTTTCCGCCCGACCGTCGGAAAACGCGGATCAAAGTTTGGTTTCGTGAACGTTACCAAACATGGAAAGCCGACCCGCATAAGCTGCCTGCAGTTTTCGGCTTCCCGCAAAACGTTCAGCCCGCCGTCATTGTATCTGCAGGTCAAAGCTCCCGTAATCTGCGGCAGCCCCAAAAACTCGGCAATCATCGGCCCGGTTTGTGCCGTGTCGCCGTCTATGGCCTGTTTTCCGCAAAAAACAGCGTCAAATTTCACCGCCTCAAGTTCCTCAATTTTTTTAATGCACTCGCTTAGGATATAGCCCGTCGCCAGCGTGTCGGAACCGCCGAAAAGCCGGTCGGTCGCAAGGTACGCCGTATCCGCCGCCACCGCAAGGCATTCCCTCAGTGCGTTCCCGGCCTGCGGCGGCCCCATCGACAGAACGAATATTCCCGTATCCGGCAGCTCGTCCCTGATTCTTGCGGCCGCCTCCAAAGCGAAACCGTCGTAGGTGTTAAGAATGCTTTCAACGTCCGTGCGTATAAGCGTGTTGGTTTGTGGATCAATCTTTATATTTGCCGTATTCGGAACCTGCTTTACGCAAACGATGATGTTCATTCCAATCTCCCAACCGGTTCCGCTCAACTCCGGTTTGCCGTGCCCGCAGCCCGCTTAAAGTTTGATACATAAGTTTACAGGAATTATCGATATAGGTGAACATCCGAAAACATAAAACACAAATCCGCTTTATGAAACTGTCGATTGGTTTTGCAAATATGCTTACCAATTTTGCGTTTCAAAAAACGGGATCGCCTTTGTTCGACGATCCCGTTTCACAAACGAACCGGGCCTCAAAGCTTTCCCGCGGAAAGGCCGGCCAATTCCCTGAACACGTCGGCCAGTGCCGGATAAAGTTTTTCAATCACGTTTCCGCTCAAATTTTTGTAAAGTTCGTGGTTGGTTTCGTTCGGCCGGAACACGTCGAAATTCCCCACCATGTTTTTTACCGCCTCGCCCATGTTTGAGTATACGCCGACTCCGACCGCTCCGCACATGGCCGCCCCGAGGGAACAGTTTTCCGATTCCCCTACACGATTAACGGGCACTCCGTAAACGTCGGAGATAATCTGGGCCGTCAGCCTGCTTTTGCTTCCGCCGCCTCCGACGTAAAGCTCGCCGATTTCGGTGCCCAGGGCTTTGCAGATATTGTCGCTGCCGGCCTTGAGCTGAATTATAAGTCCCTCTATCAATGCACGGAACATGTGTCCCCTGCCATGCCTTTCGTCGAAGCCGAGATATACGCCCTTTCCGTTGGGATGT
>WQZW01000317.1 GCA_009780545.1 Treponema sp. | reverse complement strand
CCCGGTTTTTTTGAACTCCGCTCCCCAGAAACCGCCGGAATTGGCAAAGGCGATCCCGTCCGTCAAGGGAGATTTGGTGATAACCATGTACCGGCCGGCGGTGGGAAACTGGCTGCCGGTCATCGGACCTGCGGCAATGATCACCTTGTTTTTCGGGGACAGGGCATCGACTTTCGGATCGACCTCGTCATACAGGATCTTCGCCCCCAGCCCTCTGGCCCCGATAAACTTTTTCGCCATGCCGATGTCCAAAGCTTCCGTCCTTGCTTCGGACTTGTCAAGGTTCACGCGAATGACTTTTCCATTGTACGCTTTCATCTCTTTCATCTCCCTTATGTCCTGATCAGAACCCGCCAAACTGCGGGATCACAAACCTTGGTTGCCACTTTTGTTAGTACGACTACTTCCACGGTACATCCTGTTGCAATAAAAGTCAACAATTTTTTTAGGGCAATGCGTATTTCCCTACAGGCAAATAACCTCAAGTTCCCAATCGAGCAGATCAACCTGCGCCAAGGCGTTCCGGAGGACCTGCCGCCCGCAGAGGATTTTCACCACCTCCGCCGCCTGCATCGAGGCGACTGCCGCGGCGGTAAACGGCAGGTTGCCCAGCTCCCTTTCGACGCCTTTTTCCTCGCGCACGTTTTTGTACAGCCTGTGCAAAAGTCCGTCCCCCGGAAAAACGTTCGCCACCTGGCCGAACCATCCGGCTATCGAACCGTGAACCAGGGGAACGCCCTGTTCCCCGCAGACCGTTTCCAGAACGAGCCTTGCCGGAATGCCGTCCAGCGCATCCACGACGCAGTGATGTCCCCGCACGATCCCGGCGGCATTGTCCCCGGTAAGTTTTTCCTTGACGAGGTTCAGGCGCACCGCCGAGTTCACCTGCCGGATGCGTTCCCGCGCGCCGTCGGTTTTCGGGCTGCCCAACAGCGGCTCGGTGGAAAAAAGCTGGCGGTTCAGGTTGCTTTCCTCGAAAACGTCGTAATCCACCGCCGTGATGTCGCACACCCCGATTCTCGCCAAAATCTCGACGACGTACCCGCCCAGTCCGCCCAAGCCAACCACGCAAACCTTTTTGTTACGCAGGCTTGCGGACTCCTCGACGGTCAAGGCACGGATGTTGCGCGAATAGCGCAATTCAGACGGCATGCGGCCTCCTTGCAATGTCCTTCCATTATACTACGGATTTATGTCAGCGGGTCCAATCTGCCGGTAGCAGATTGGACTGGGGAGTTTTGCGGGGCAAAACTCCACGCTTTTGCCGTGGGATGCAAGGATGGCAGGAACCGGTTTGGTCTTTAACCGGCAATCCCGGCGAGTTCACGGCGAACCGTTGCGGCAACAAGTTCCGCAGGAGTCTGCCGTGCCGCATTTGCTTTTGCGTTCAGGATGCGGGCTGTCTGCTCGTCCAGTATCAGCATCCGCGCTGGTGTTCGCAGAAGAAACCCCCGCCCGCACCGACGTCGATCTTCGGCGTGGCCTTTGTCCACAGTTCGTCGACGGCATCCGCTTCTTCTTCCGTCATTTCCGTCATACCGCCTCCTGTTATTCCAGCAGTTCCCTGTATGCCGCCCTTACAGTTTACGAGATTTAGCCTTATCTTTTTACGGTAACTTCAAGAATACCGGCCGTTCCGGCATGCCACTCGAGTATCATAGCTTTTGCCTCCGGCAAAAGGTTCAGCGTGCCGGCAGTGTCGATGTTTCCCGTTTTAAGCAGGATGATTTTTGGCGGGAAACCTTTTGCGAGAAGCAGGTCCAGGAAATTCGCATCATGGGATACTATCGTACAGTCGTTGGCCTCGGCGTAAATCCCAGATTACCATGTCGGATGGTGGCAAGGGCAAACCTATCCTGTTGACGTGAAGGCATTCCCCGAAATGATCCGACAGCGCAGCACACAGCCGCCAGGAGATGTTTGCGTCCAAAAGCAGCTTCATAGGCTGCCAACGGCCCGGCAAACGACAATTTCGGTTATTGTATCCCTTGCGGCGGCAAAGGCGAGAGCCGCCATGACATGCGCTTCCTCCAGCTCCGGAAAGTCTTGGGTGATTTCACCGGCTGTCATTCCGGAGGAAAGCCACCGCAAAATATCGCCTATGCTTATCCTCGTGCCCTTTATGCAGGGTTTGCCGGAACGAATATCCCGGTCGATTGCGATATACCGCAAAAATTCGGCAGGTTCCATTGGGTAATTGTACTTCCGGAAGAGCTTTCTGTCCACGGTCCGATCTGCCCTTAGCTGACGAAAAATATTTTGCGGATTGGGTCAATCGGGCATTGACACTTTCTATCGAACCGTGCTACTATTTTTTCATGATCAGATACGGATTTCGGGCAGTAAGCGGCCAACACGCAACACGCAACACGCAACACGCAAAAATTATAGCAGACTAACATTTCTTTGTCAAGTACCCACTCAAGCTTTTCTCCAAACTTTTTTTGACGTTCCGTTTTCTCGGGCGGTTTCCGCATCGGTGGTTTCCCGTCGGCAGGCGCGTTTTCGCGGGCTTCCGGCGGGAAGCTTTATCCCTCAGTCAAACCCCGTCGTTGACGGGGAAGCTGTATCCGTCCGTCAGGGCGGGTAATCAATACGTTGGTTGCCCGCCTTTGCTGCAGAACTGGAGGGTAGCCGACCAAAGGAGTTTTCCACGATGAGGAAAACAATCGTTTCATTGGCGGTCTTGTTGACCGT
>WQZW01000316.1 GCA_009780545.1 Treponema sp. | reverse complement strand
GGGATAGGGGACCGAGCCTGTCCAATCTACCTTCGGTAGATTGGATTCGGAGTTTTGCGTTGCAAAGCTCCACGCCTTGGTTGTTGCGGGAATCCACGCTTTCCGTTGCGGGGGAAGATTCTCGGGATAGGGGGCGAGCCTGTCCAATCTACCTTTGGTAGATTGGATTCGGAGTTTTGCGTTGCAAAACTCCACGCCTTGGTTGTTGCGGGAATCCACGCTTTCCGTTGCGGGGAAGATTCTCGGGATAGGGGGCGAGCCTGTCCAATCTACCTTCGGTGGATTGGATTCGGAGTTTTGCGTCGCAAAACTCCACGCCTTGGTTGTTGCGGGAATCCGCGCTTTCCGTTGCGGGGGAAGATTCTCGGGATAGGGGGCCGAGCCTGTCCAATCTACCTTCGGTAGATTGGATTCGGAGTTTTGCGTTGCAAAGTTCTACCCCCCGAGCGGGGTTCCACTCCGCAACGCCCCGCATTACGGGTTCGATCCTTCACAAGTTCGGAACAATCCTCCATAATACGGTCATGAACGAGGAGAAGCCGGAGGAGATCGTCGAGAGGCTGCGGGGGACGGCGAGGGACGCGCCGAGGCTGCCGGGCGTCTACCTGTGGAAGGACGGCGAGGGGCAGATCATCTACGTGGGCAAGGCCAAGGCACTGCGGGACCGGCTGGGCTCGTACTTCTCCGGGGCCAAGGACCTGAAGACGGCGACCCTGGTAAGGCACGCCCGGAGCATCGAGACGATCATCGTGGCCAGCGAGTACGAGGCCCTGCTCCTGGAAAACACCCTGATCAAGCAGCATTCCCCCCGGTACAACATCAACCTCAAGGACGGCAAGAGCTATCCGGTGATCCGCCTGACCGCCGAGGACTTCCCCCGGGTCTTCCGCACCCGCAGGATCGTCGAGGACGGCAGCCAGTACTTCGGTCCCTTTCCCGACGTCCGCAAGGTCGACGACATGCTGGAAATCGTGGACAAGCTTTTCCCCCTCCGCAAGTGCCGGCGGCTGCTGCCCCGCAAAAGCCCCAGCATGTACTACCACATCGGCCGCTGCCGCTCGCCCTGTTGCGGCAAGATCTCCAAGGAGGAGTACGCCGTCCACGTGCGGCAGGTGCAGCAGCTGCTCTCCGGGGACGACTCCGCGCTGATCGCCGACCTGACCCGGCGGATGGAGGATGCGGCCGGGGAGCTCCGTTTCGAGTGGGCGGCGAAGCTGCGGAACGCCATCCTTGCGATCAAGGCCCTCACCGCCGAGGACAGCGCGGTGGTCGATTTCGACGGCGAGGGCAGGGACTACATCGCGTGGGCCGCCGAGGAGGTGCTGGCCACCTTCACCGTGTTCTCGATGCGGGGGGGCAAGATGACCGGACGGGAACTGTTCCGCACCAGGTCGGCCGCCTGCGAGGAGGACTCGCTGGAGCACTTCATTACCTCCTACTACGATCCGGCCCGGCCCCCTCCGGCCTTCATCTACCTTCAGCCCCTGACTCCGGGAACGGAAACCGGAAGTGCCGGTTCGGAGGCCTCCGGCGTCCCGGATCGGGGACAGCTGGCGAGCTGGTTCAAGGCCCGTTTCGGCTTCGAACCCCGGATGCTCGCTCCGGCGGAGGCGGAAAAGGACGAGAAGCGGCATACGGCGGTGCTGGCCATGGCGCGGCAGAACGCCCTGGAGGACCTGCGGAAACGGCTGAAGGAGCGGGGCGCCGGGCCCGCCCTGGACGAGCTGGCCCGGGTTCTGGGCCTGCGGGAACGGCCGCAGCGGATCGAGGGTTTCGACATCGCCCAGCTTGACGGCAGGCATCCGGTGGCCTCGCTGATCTCCTTCAGGAACGGGGTGCCGGACCGGAAGAACTACCGCCACTTCAAGCTGCGGAGCACGGTCGGGGTGGTGGACGATTTCGCCTCGATGCGGGAGGCGGTGCGGAGGCGGTACTCCAGGCTGCTGCGGGAAGGGCTTGAACTGCCGGACCTGGTCCTCATAGACGGCGGCATCGGGCAGGTGAACGCCGCCAAGTCCGTCCTGGACGAGCTGGGCCTGGACTGCGGCGTCGTCGGGCTGGCCAAGCGGGAGGAGGAGCTCTGGTTGCCGGGGGCCGGAAAGCCCGTCATCCTGTCCCGCCGTTCGGAGGCGCTGAAGGTGCTCCAGTTCGTCCGGGACGAGACCCACCGGTTCGCCACCGGCCTCAACCAAAGGCTCCGTTCCGGCGACCTGTTCCTGCCGGCCCTGGAATCGGTGCGGGGCATCGGGAAGAAGCGGGCGGCGGAGATCCTCCGCGCCTACGGGGGAATCGCCGAGATCGCCGGGGCCGATCCTGCCGGGCTTGCCGAAAAGTGCCGCATCCCGGAGGACGTGGCCGCCGCGGTACGGACGGCGGCCCGGCTCGCCCTGGAGGACCGCGCGGCAAAGGCGGCGAACCTCAACGCCGGCAGGGGAAGGCGGCCGGCCTCCGGCGGCTTCGGGGAATCCCTTGCGGCGGAGGCCGATCCCGGGTACTCCCCCCTAACCTAAAACCCCAAAGCCTTCCCCACGAGGATCACCTTGATCCTTCCCGGCGGGTTGCAGTACCGTATCGTGGTAAAGACGTTGCACACCGTGTCCGGCGAGGCGCAGTCCATGCAGGTGCCGATCTCGTTGCAGGGGGTCTTCAACGCCGGGAAACGCTGGGCGTTGGTCGGGGCGGCGACCTGCCGGGCACGGGTCGCCGCGTCC
>WQZW01000315.1 GCA_009780545.1 Treponema sp. | reverse complement strand
TGCCCTCAAGCTCGACGAGATAACTCTTTAGCAACTCCAGGCCCAAATCGGCGGACTCCGTGCCTATACCCATAAGCATGCCAAGGCTTTTTTTCTGACCGTTTAAAAGCTTTTCGACATCCCCGGCCATGGCGACGGCCATTTTGTCCTTGACCTTGTCGATCTTCTTCGGGTCGTAGTTCATGTTTTGAAGAACGACAATGCCGTCCTTCACCCTGCCAAGCGCGGTGTCGAACCTTTCCCTTCCTTTCCCGGAACCGGATTCGGTGAATTCCTTCGACATTTCACGAAATGACTTGTCTACGTCCGCGACAACCCTGTCCGTTAGCTTGTCCTTGAATTTATCCAGATTCTTTTGGTCGTAGCCGGCCTTTTCAAGGGCGGCGATGCCCTCTCGCGCTATGACAAAACCAAGGTCGAACAGCTCGTTGTGCCTTTCGGCCATCACTCCGACCGTCGGACTCATTTCCATAACATGCAGGGCGTCCTCAAGGCCTTTAACTATGACGGCGTTGTCCCCTTCGAACTGCGCGTCGTCCAGCACATCGAGGAACTTGAGGTACAACTTCTCGCCGGACACGAAATCCTTTATCGCCGAGCCTACGACCTTTGCCGCCTTGATGGCGGCCTTCGCCGCGGCCACGCTAACCCCCAGCGCGACCTTGCCCGCACCGGCCGCCAGCTGTTCCATATTCACCGTGCCGTCGCTGCCAACCGAGCCCGCCATCTGACTGGCGCCGGCGCCCACGCCGTACTTGCCCTTGTTCGTGTCCTCCCTTTTTTCCGCGTAAACGGGGCATTCCTTTTTCGTCTCGGTTTTGGTTCCCGTGTTCTGGGATGCGGCCGCGCTGATCGATCCCGAGCAGCTGTGTTTGCCCGTCGAATCCGCCGCCGATTTGTCGTACGCATAATAGCGGCATGACTGACATTTTTCGCAGAAAAGCATAGTTCCGTAGTATTTTGCGCTCATGATCGACTCCTTGTTTTTTCGTTTTCCGTGCCCCGAAACTGCCGCGGGCTTTTTCGGGAATCCGCTTCAGCCGCAAAGCCTGCACCGATGAACGTTCCCGGCGATTCGGATGCGGTAATCACGCTGAACAGTGTTGACATCATTTTTGTCTCCTTTTGATGTTGGTGCCGTTAATTCAGGATTGTTCCTGAATGCCGAACAAGTTTTTTGCCGCCCCGAAGGCTATTGCCTTGTTATGATTGTTGGCGCACCATCGGCAGAGCTTATCCTCATCTTTGAAGGATCGTCTTTGGTCATAAAAACATACCTGGTTACCTCCGTGCCGACAGGAAAATTTGACCACGCAGAATCCCGGTTACGCATCCCAAGACTTGAATGGCTTTCCAAAACAATGCCCGAAATGCTGAAGCCTTCATTGTTGTAATCGACAATATTTCTGCGGCTCTCGGCAATAACGTCTTCCTGTTTTACGGCGGCCCATTCGACGGAGGAAAGGGTGTATCCATCAAAAGCATCAATGCCGCTCATCAAGGTGCCGGATCGACCTAAATAGACAAACGAGTCAGAAGTAATCGTATAGTTGCTTTCGACTTGTCGCTGAGAGCTATAATACCGCCATGTTCCGGAATACCTAGCCTGGGTTTCCGCCAGTTTTTTTTCGTTGCCCAAGCAGCCGGAAACCAAAACTCCGATTGCCGCAACCACCGCGACAATCACCGTAACTTTGAATGCGTTCCTTTTCATGGGAACCTCCATTTTTCGATTGCCCATGCTTTTGCAAAACGGGCAATCCTTGTCAGATTACCTGCCCATACGGACAGGAATATATAAAGGCGGAACAACGCCCGCCGATATAACCGAACCGAAAAAGTGAACAAAATTAGGCCTCTGCCGTGGTACACTTGATCAAATACGTTTCGCGCGGTCTTCCGGGGCGTTTTGCGTTGTCATAAGAATTGTATCGTGCATCCGTTCCCCGTTGTTCCGTTTCTCCAATGCGCCGCTGCGCCCGTAAAATATTTTCTCAAGCATATTACGGTGTGTGTAAATCTCCTAGAGTGTAAAACTCACGTTTTTGATAGGAAAATTCGTGAGTTTTTCTCACGGTATTCAAAGCTGCCGGCACGGGGTTTGGTGCCCGACACCCGGCTGACAACCGGCCCCGCCCCGCATATACTCGAACCGTGAACCTCATCCTTTTCCGCCAAACCGAACTGGGCCGGCCTCTGCCGAAAACCGATCCGCGGGCCGTTCACCTGGTCAAAGTTCTCCGCAAGAAGCCGGGCGACTCCTTCGATGCCGGGGTCCTGGACCTGGGCCTGGGCCGGGGCATCGTCGAAAGGGCCGATCCGGACGGTTCGCTTCACCTGGGTATCGAAATCCTGCAGCCGGTGCCGGAACGCCTGCCCCTGCATGTCGCCGTGGGCTTTCCCCGTCCGATTCAGCTCCGCAGATTGCTTCGGGATCTTTCCAGCCTGGGCGTTCGGGCCGTCGATCTTGTGGGCAGCGACCTGGGCGAAAAAAGCTACCGGGACACCAATCTCCTTGCCGACGGCGGGGCGGAGGCGGCGCTGATCGAGGGGGCGGCCCAGAGCAGGGATGCAAGCCTTCCTGCCCTGGAGGTTTTCGCCGGGCTGGACCGCTGGCTTGCCGCACGGCTTCCGGCGGGCGATTCCCTTTTGATCGCGGCCGACAACGTAAGCCCGGAAGCCGGCCTGGCGGAACTGCCGGGCGGGAAAAGCCGTGC
>WQZW01000314.1 GCA_009780545.1 Treponema sp. | reverse complement strand
ATTGCGGCGAATCCCCCCTACCTGCGTTCCGGGGACATGCCGGGCCTTGCCCCCGAGGTGCGGCGGGAACCGGCCCTCGCCCTGGACGGCGGTCCTGACGGCCTTGACCTCATCGCCCGGATCATTGCCGGGGCCGGGGACTTCCTCCGGCCCGGCGGCACCCTGCTGATCGAGGCCGACCCGGAACAGATGCCGGCGATTGCCGGGATGCTGGATGCGGCGGGATTCGGCGGGATTTGCGCGCGGCAGGACCTGGGGGGGCGGGAACGGGTGATCGGGGCCGGCTTCGGAGGCTTGGACCGGGGATGCCGGGATCTACCATTGCCTGCTTAGAACCGATTTGAAGGACACGTGCTTCTCTTCCCTCCGCGGCTAAAATTCTTCAATCCGGAAGAAGAATCAAGGCCGGAGTTACACGGAGTTTTAATCCGTGGTTTACCCGAAGGTTAAACCGAGAATCGCTGCCTATCCGACAGTCCGATTGCCCCTCCCCGCCCTTTCCGTTATACTCTTCCCCATGAACGTCCTAATCATCGGGGGGGCCGGGTACATAGGCAGCCATGTCGCGGCGGAATTCCTCGCACGGGGGCATGCGGTTACCGTCTTCGACAACCTGTCCAGCGGGCTGCGACAGAACCTGCTTCCCGGCGCCGGCTTCGTCCACGGGGACATACACCGCTTTCCCCAGCTGCTGCAGGCGACGGCGGACGGCGGCTTCGGGGCTGTCATCCACCTCGCCGCGTCCAAGGCCGCGGGCGAATCCATGCTCGATCCGGAAAAGTACTCCCTGAACAATATTTCCGGCAGCGTCAACATCATCAACGCCGCCTCGCAGTGCGGAATCCGCACCGTCGTCTTTTCCTCCAGCGCCGCCGTCTACGGGGAACCTGAGTACCTGCCCATCGACGAGCTGCACCGGACCGAGCCGGCCAACTACTACGGATTCACCAAACTCGAGGTCGAACGTATCCTCGGTTGGTACCAAAAGATACGGGGTATCCGCTATGCCTGCCTCCGCTACTTCAACGCCGCCGGCTACGACCCGGAAGGCCGCGTCCGGGGGCTGGAACTGAACCCGGCCAACCTCCTCCCGCTGATCATGGAAGTCGCCTGCGGCCTCCGCCCGCGGCTGGAGGTTTTCGGCGAGGACTGGCCGACCGAGGACGGCACCTGCGTCCGCGACTACGTCCATGTCGGCGACCTTGCCGCAGGCCATGTCGCCGCCGTGGAATACCTGGAGGCAACGGGCGAAAGCCTCACCGTCAACCTCGGCAGCGGTTCCGGCATCTCCGTCCGGCAACTGGTCGAACTGGCCCGCGGGATCACCGGTCGGCCGATTCCCGCAACCGCCGCTCCCCGGCGCCCCGGCGACCCGGCCGAGCTCACCGCATCCGGCGACCTGGCGGCCCGGCTTCTCGGCTGGAAGGCCCGCCTTTCCGACCCGGAAACCCTGGTCCGCACCACATGGAACGCCTACCGCGCGACGTACGGCTAGGAAACCGATAACGCGCGGCAAAGCACCGACAGATTCCGCCGCCGGCAAACCGTTTCCCCGGCATCGCCCGCAGAAATTCCGCACTATCCACGGACCTAGATTTTCAAAACTACATACGCTATGCTTAGAACAGGGAAAGTCTCCGATAAGAAGGATAATCCGTTGGAAAGACTGCGATTATCGTTATGAACAGAAGACGTACTTGGAGTTTGTTATGAAAAATATGACTTTTACCATGTTTTTTCTTCCGGCCTTTGCCCTGTCGTTTGCCGGCTGCCCCGCCGTGCCCAAACTGGAGATGCCCGAGGGCAGGGTGCTGATCGAACTCGACGGCGGAAGCCCGGGCCACGGTGCCGGCATTGCGGGACCGGCAAAAAGCTTCGTCCTGGGACAGACGATCGCGGCGAATACCGATGCCCTCGGGGGGGCGGGATTCACCTTCCAGTGGCGGCGGGGAGGGGATGCCCTTCCTGAAGTTACGGGCAGGACCTATACCCTGCGGAAAGAGGACGTCGGATATCCCATCACCGTCATCGCCTTTAGCGGGGAATACTCGGGCGGGGTAATCAGCGATCCGACTTTCCCCATCCTCACAGGGGATGAGAAATCATCCAATAGTATTGCCAACATTGCGGAACTTGATATTGACGGAACGCTCTGGGTCGGCGAAACACTGGAAGTCATGCTGGAATGGAATGCGGCGGACGAGGACATGGACGCAATCGTATTTCAGTGGATGCGTTCCGCGCCTTCGGAACGGGAGCCGAGATCTTCCGACTATCTGCCCATTCCCGGCGCAAACGGCCCGGAATACGTCCTCACCTGGGCGGAAAGGGGCCGCTGGATCAAGGTCGTCGCCGTCCATCCGGATCACGACTGGTACGTCGACGGCTACTTCGACGACGGAAAGTACGGAAGCGGCAAAATCGAGCCTTTGGCCTACGGGCCGGTAATCGATCCCGGCCCGGTGAAGGTTTCCGGGCCGAATTCGGTAACGCGCGAGGAAGCGAGGCAATATGGGGCCTTCGTGGGCGAAACGGAAATAGTTCCGTCCGAATGGAACCACGACGAAAAGGACACGAAGCACTTCAACACTTATTTCGAAGACGGCGAATTCAAGGCCGGCTACGGGGAGCGCAACAGGTGGAACACGATCCGCGCGGTTTCAGGCGGTGCGCAGGGATTCAAGAAGGTTCTGGTAAGGAGCAACGCCCCGCCGGGCGACT
>WQZW01000313.1 GCA_009780545.1 Treponema sp. | reverse complement strand
GTCATCACCGAGGCGAAGGAAAAGGGCCGACCGATGCCCAGCAGGGGCAGCGCCGGGATGATGATCGCATGGGATGCGGCCATCACCGCCGCCCATGCCACCACCAGCGCAAGGTGGATCCTCGCCAGAGGCGGCCGTATCGTTCTGCCTTTGTTCATGGAATTTCCTTTGGTAAGCATGCAACGGTTATTGTAACGGGTTGCGGGGATAGGGGATAGGGGGATGGATTTGCGTCCGGCAATTCTCGATTTCAGGAAACGATGCGCCCGGAAGGAGAAACCTCCTCTTCCCTCCGCGTAACTCCAAGGCCAATCCGCTGCAGGTGGATTGGCCCGCCCTCCGTGGTTGAAAATCTTCAATTTTGGAAGACCGGAAGAAGAATCAAGGCCGGAGTTGCACGGAGGACACGGAGTTTAAATCTGCGGTTCACCCGAAGGTTAGGCCGAGAATTTCCGGGATTTGCGCCCCGGATCGTTGACGGGTACCGGCGTACCCGGTAAACTGGCGGAACCGTTCCCGAAAGGAGTTCCCGTAGATGACCGCCCTGCCGGTATTCTGGACGAAGGTAACGATACGAAGAACCGTCGAGCTGATAAAAGCATACCCCGCCGTCTGTTTCGGACTGGCCGTTCTCGCGGCCGTGTTCGTCTACGCCTTTGCCAACAGGTACATTTCGCTAAGGGTCGACCGGAGGCCGGTTGCCGTGCTGATACTCCTGATGCTGTTCTTTTCGCTCTTCGGTTCGTTGAAAAAATACGATCCGCTGCCGGTACTGGTGGCCAATGCGAAAACAAACCGGACCAACAAAAAAATCATCGCGATACATTTTTTCAAAAAAGCCTTGACAAACAATATAGCCTGCGTACCGCTCTTCGTCCTTGCCTATACTTCCGACCCGCAATACGCCCTCGTCATGGTGACGGCAATGCCGTTCCTCATTACCCTGTCTTTTTCGCTGTCGTGGACAAGGAATGTCGTCATAAAAGAAAAAACGAATCCCGCGATCCGGAAAATTAAAATAAGCCCGTCCGTAAAAAGCATCCTGCATGATTACGCCTCGCCCTCTTTTTTGTCATGCGCCGCACTGTCCATGATCCTTTACGCGTTCCTCCTCGGTGAATTTTTCGGATACAAAACCGTGTTTACCGATCCGGAAAACCGGTCTTTTTTCAACCTGACGTTGGCGGTATTTTCCCTGGGCTCGATGGGGATTCTCGGTTCGGTCGAAAGCATAAACTGGAAATTTCATGCCGCACTCTCCCCGAGGCCCTTGGGCTTCCATGTCAAAAGGGCCATGCTCTTTCTGCTCTGCGTTTTCGGCTGGATGCTCGGCACGTTCATAATCGTCGGCGGCATCGTCGGAGTGCCCCTCATGCTCAAATACCTGCTCTGCCTGGCCGCCTCGGCCCTGACCGCGGCCTGCATGGCGTTTACCCTCACCCCCATATTGATCAAGGGGATGCTATATCCCCTCATCGTCATGGCGATCGTATGGATCGCGGGTATGCCGATATGGTTCCTGCCGCTCCTGCCGTTGCCCCCGCTCCTCATGTGGCTGAAGGCAAAAAACGAATACGGGGCATGGTACCTGTCATGATAAAATGCGAAAACCTTACCAAAACCTTCGGCGGAAACCACGGCATCCGGGGCATCGACCTGGAATTTTTGCCCGGCGTCATCCACGGGATCGTCGGGTACAACGGGGCCGGCAAGACCACGCTGCTGAACTGCGTCGAGGGGCTGCTCGTCCCGACCTCCGGTGCCGTCTTCCATAACGGGATCAGGACGACCGACGAGAAAGCGTTCCTCCCCTACCGCAGAAGGATATCGTTCCTCCCCACCTACGATTTCCTGTACCCGAACCTGACCTGCGGGGAAAACCTGGAACTGGCGACGATACTGCGTACCGGGAAAAACAAAATATCGGCGGAAACGAAAAAACTTGCGTCGTATTTCGAGGTGGACGGATTTTGGGACAAAAAATTCCGGGACTGTTCCACGGGGATGAAAAAGAAGGCCCAGATCGTGGCAAGCCTGATCGGGGACGTCGATACGATCGTCTGGGACGAGCCGAACGACGGGATCGACATCGTGTCGAATCTCAGGATCAAGAACCTGCTCCGGCATTACCGGGAGCGGGGCGCGACGATACTCCTTTCCTCCCACGTCATCGAATTTATGGAAGGTTTCGTGGACCGCTGCGTCCTGCTGAACGAGGGCGCGGTCGCCGAAAACGGCGACCTGCCGGCCCTCGGTTCGCTGGAGAAGCTGTTCCTTAAAAACCTGCCGCCGGATGCCGCGGCCTTCGGCTGAAATCCCGGCCGGCAATGTTGCGTCGGGGAGTTGACCGGGGCGGTCGTTATTACTACCCTTTAAGGTACGGTGATCGATAACCATATTTTCCTTACCATTGCCCTGGTACTTATTTCGACGAAAGTCCTGGCCGTCTTCGTCAAACGGGTACACCTGCCCCGGGTGCTCGGGGCCCTGGTCGCCGGGATCCTCCTCGGGCCGTCGGTCCTCAACCTGGTCGGCCCCAACGAGACCGTCTCCGTGCTTGCCGAATTCGGCGTCATCCTCCTGCTGTTCTCCGCCGGCATGGAAACCGACTTCAGGCAGTTGCGGACCTGCCTCAAGGCCTCACTGGTCATCTCGTTGTTCGGGGTGGCCGCCGCCCTCGGGGGAGGTTTCGCCGTCGCCCTCCTGTTCGGCAAGCCGACCTTCGAAAGCTTCTTCATCG
>WQZW01000312.1 GCA_009780545.1 Treponema sp. | reverse complement strand
GCGAGGCGGGGGAGCCGATCAAGTACAAGAGCGGCTTCGACCTGATTCAGGACATGCACGACCAGGCGGTGGACTTCGGGGCGGAGTTCCTTATCGAGGAAGTGCTTTCGCTGAAGAAGGAGGGGGGGATTTTTGTCGCGAACCTGGGTGACGAAAGCATCCTGCGGGCCAAGGCCGTGGTTCTGGCAACCGGGGCCGAGCATCGGAAGGCCGGGATTCCGGGCGAGAAGGAATTCTCCGGCAGGGGCGTTTCCTACTGCGCAACCTGCGACGGCTCGTTCTTCAAGGGCAAGCGGATTTTTGCCATGGGCGGCGGGGACGCGGCCTGCGACGGGGCGCACTACCTTTCCCGCATCAGTGCGAACGTGGTTTTGGTTCATCGGCGGGATTCCTTTAGGGCGCAGCCGGCGGTGGCCGAACGGGCCCTGAACAATCCCAACGTCGAGGTACGGCTGAACACGACAATCAAGGAGATCAAGGGCGAGAAGAAGGTTACAGGCGTCGTGCTGGAGCATGAGGGCAAAACCTACGAGGAAGCGGCCGACGCGGTTTTCGTTTTTGCCGGGATGCTGCCACGGTCGGAGCTTGCGGGCCCCGAAGGGCTTGGCGCCGAGATGGATGCCGGCGGATACGTGATTACCGACCAGAAGATGGCAAGCTCGGTGCCGGGCCTGTACGTTGCAGGCGACGTCCGTTCCGGCTCCTTCAGGCAGGTGATCGTTGCCGCCGGGGAAGGAGCGGTCGCCGCGCACAATGCCGCCGAGTTTGTCGGGGGCTGACCGGCCGATGTCGCAACAGATTCCGGCCTGGCGGAAAATGCGGGGCAGCGACGTTCCCGAAGTAAGGGCGCTGCTCCGGGCCAACGAACACCTCTGCCTGAATGCCTACGACAGGCTGATCAATCGGAGGGAGTCCAATAGCCGGGCCTGGGTCCTGCGGGACGGCGGCGAAGACCTTGCGGCCCTGGTCTATGCCGGCAAGGGCCTGCTTCCGGTTTTGGGCGGCAGGCGGGGAATGATTCCGCCGCCGCTTTTCCTTCGGGGGATTTTTAGGGTACTTCCGGTGCGTTCCCTCCAAGGAATCGAAAGCGACATGCTTTTGATAGAAAACCAGATGGAGGGAATGGGCTTTTATGCCGACGAGAAGATACGCTTCGATCTGATGGGCCTGGACCGGCTTCCCCATGCAGGGCCGACAGGACCGGAAGGGCTGGTGATACGCAGGGCGAAGTATGCCGACATGGATGCACTGGTCACCATGCAGGCGGCTTACGAGGTCGAGGAAGTCCTGCCTGCGGGGAAGAAACTGAACATGGCCTTTAGCCGGATGAACGCCGAAAAAATCTTCGTACACGAACGGTTGCTGGTCGCCGAGCTTGACGGGGACCTTGTCGGCAAGGTCAACACCACGGCCTCCAGTTCCACCCGTTGCCAGATCGGCGGCGTGTACATACGGCCGGATTACCGGGGCCTGGGCATTGCGAGCAGGCTGACCGCGGAGTTTTCCGCCGAGCTTATCCGCGCCGGCATGGGCATATCGCTGTTCGTGAAAAAACACAATATCGCCGCTCGCAAGGCCTACCTGAAGGTTGGCTTTGCCATCCTGGGAAACTACCGGATCAACTACTACGGGGGGGATTGAGGCCGGTGAACCCGGAAACGAGAATCCTGTACTGCGACCCGTCCTGCGTCGCGGTGAACAAGCTGCCGGGCGAGGTCGTCGAGGGGGCAAAACCCGGAATGCCTTCCCTGCCGGAACTTGTGGCCCGGGAACTTGCCCGGGGCGACTACCCTACCCTTTCCGCCAAAGATGCCCTGTCGGTTCCGGTTGCGGCCCATCGGCTTGATGCGCCGGTTTCCGGCTGCGTCCTGTTCGCCCGAAACCGGCGGTCGCTGGCCTTTTTGAACAACGCCTTTAGGGAAAATGCCGTGGAGAAACGGTACTGGGCGATTGCCGAACTACCCAAGTCAGATTCGGAATTTGCGAAATTATTTAATCTTGGCAATAATATTTGCTATATCAATGGTAGTAATAATGAAAACGATATTGACACCATAACCGGCGGGAATGGGGAAATGGTCGAGCTGACTCACTGGCTGGCCTTCGATCCAAAAATGAACAAGTCCCGTGCCTATGACGAACGTGCCGGCAATCGAAAAAAAGCCGTGCTCCGTTGCCGGGTCGCCGGCTGCGGTTCGTCCTACCTGTTCCTGGAAATCGCATTGGTTACCGGCCGGCATCACCAGATACGGGCCCAGCTCGCCCGCCTGGGCGTTGCCATCAAGGGCGACCTGAAGTACGGAGCGCGGCGCAGCGAAAAGCTCGGCGGAATACGGCTGCATGCCCGCTCGCTGCGCTTTCCGAATCCGGAACATGCCGGGGCGAAAATAAATGTCCTTGCCGAAGTGCCCCGGAAGGACAATCTTTGGGATGCGTACTGCCGATACCTGCCCGACCGGCCGGACGATCTGCCGGCAATTTCCATGGTACCGTAAATGCCGGCTATGGTGCGTTTGATGTCGGACACGCGCCCTTTTTACTGGGGAGGAAGCACCCTTTTCGGCCACGGCTCTACCCCGTCGGTGATAAACCCAAGTCCCAAACCGCCCTGGCTGTTGTCGCCCCATGCCCAAAGGTGACCGTCCGCATCGATGGCAAGCACGTGGGCGGTTCCGGGAAGCGCGTGTATGGACCGCCACTTTCCGCCTTCGGGGTGAACGACTTTGTAGGGGGTCGAGCTTATCTTGTCGC
>WQZW01000311.1 GCA_009780545.1 Treponema sp. | reverse complement strand
GATCCCGCCGGGTTTTCGTCAATGCCGACGGCAGGCGCAGCACGTCGATCCATGCCGGCGTGGACATACGCTCCGCCACCGGAACCGAGGTCTTTTCCTCCGGCGCCGGCCGGGTGGCGCTGGCCCGGGAGCGGATCGTCTCCGGCAACACCGTCATCGTCGAGCACCTGCCCGGCATTTTCTCGCTGTACTACCACCTGGATTCCCTGGCCGTAAAGGAAGGTCAGACCGTGGCCCGGGGCGCGCTTGTCGGCCGCTCCGGTTCGACCGGCCTTTCCACCGGCCCGCACCTGCACTGGGAGATCCGGGTTTTCGGCGAGAACACCGACCCGGACGCCTTCCTTGCCCGGCCCCTTATTGACAGGGAAGCGATTTTGGGTATGCTGGAAGAGGAAAGTCGAGACGATGAAGGAGGGGCGTTGCGGGGTGGAACCCCGCTCGGGGGGTAGCGGAATACCCACGGTAGTGGGGATGGAGCGAAGGGGGGCTTGGCCCCCCGCATGAATGTATCAGATAAACGGGTGGAGTTTTGCTTCGCAAAACTCCTAAATCCAATCTGCCTACGGCAGATTGGATCGGGGGCTTGGCCCCCCGCATGGGGATTCGGTCTCGGCATCGTGACTCCTGTAGGTACTGTACATTCTTTTGGGCTCCGGGTACAATGAGGGACATTCATATTCAAGGAGATTCAATGTCCGGGCACAGTAAATGGGCGACCATCAAGCACGCCAAGGGAGCCGCCGACGCGAAGCGTGGGCAAATTTTCACGAAACTTATCAAGGAAATCTCGATAGCCGCCCGCATGGGCGGGGGAAGTCCCGACGCGAACCCCAAGCTTCGCACGGCGATCATCAAGGCCCGGGGGGCCAACATGCCCAAGGACAACATCGACCGGGCCATCAAGAAGGGCACCGGCGAGCTGGAGGGCGTGAACTACGAGGAGCTGACCTACGAGGCCTACGCCCCGAACGGGGTCGCCGTCCTCATCGAGGTGCTCACCGAGAACAAGAACCGGGCCGCCGCCGACGTGCGGAACATCCTCACCAAGTCCGGCGGGCAGCTTGCCACTTCCGGTTCGGTCTCCCGGCTCTTCAAGCGGGTCGGGGTGATCACCCTGGACGGGGAAAAGTACACCGAGGACCAGGTGATGGAGGCCGCCCTGGAGGGCGGGGCCGAGGACGTCAGCTCCGGCGACGGCATCGTCGAGGTGAACACGGCACCGGAGGATTTCGAGGCGGTGGTGAACGCCCTTCAGGAGAAGGGATTCGAGACCACGAGCGCCGAGATCAGCATGGTCGCCGAGACCGAGGTCGAGCTGGACAAGGACGGGACCGCCAAGGCCCTGAAGCTGATCGACCGGCTCGAGGAAAACGACGACGTGCAGAACGTGTACTCCAATATCAGCATCCCCGAGGGCTTTGAGGCGGAGTGATCCGGGCCCCGCGGCCGGAACGGAGCGGATCATCGGGATAGACCCGGGGCTCGCCTCCACCGGCTGGGGCCTGGTGGACCGTCGGCAGGGGCGGCTCCTGCATGTCGGCCACGGCTGCATCAGGACCGGGGCCGGGCAGCCCCCCGCCGAACGGCTGCTGGCGATCATGCGGGCCGTGCGGGAACTGCTGGACGAATACGTTCCGGCACGGGCCGCCGTGGAGATACTGTACTTCGGGAAGAACGTGTCCAGCGGGATTCCGGTGGCCCAGGCCCGGGGAGTGGTCTTCGCGACCCTGGCCGAGCGGGGGATTCCGGTGGCCGAGTTCCGGCCCAACGCCATCAAGCAGGGCGTCTGCGGGGTGGCCTCCGCCGACAAGGCCCAGGTGCAGCAGATGGTGCGGATACTGTTGGGCCTTGCCGAGCCGCCTGAAAGCGACCATGCCGCCGATGCCCTGGCCGCCGCCATCTGTGCGGCAAATTCTTCCGGGATAAGCCTTCCGTAACGTGAAAACCTTCGACAAGAAACTCCCCGATACGAAAACCCTCGACATCGTACACGAGGACGAATTCTGCATTGTGGTGAACAAGCCGGCCGGCCTTGCCGTGCAGGGCGGGAAGGGAATCGCCGTCTCGCTGGACGGCCTCCTCGCCGCTTTCCGGGCGGAGCGGCCGCTGTTGGTGCACCGTCTGGACCGGGATACCTCCGGCCTGATCCTGGCGGCCAAGGACCGGAAATCGGCGGCCTTTTTTTCGGAACTCTTTGCCGGAAGGCGGGGCGGGGGAGGGCCGACCGTCGTGAAGCGGTACCTGGCCCTCTGCGGGGGAATCCCCGAACGGCCGGCCGGGACCATCCGCCTGCCGTTGGACGTGCGGGGTTCGCTGAAGGAATCGGAAACACGGTTCGCCCTGGCCCGGACCTTTGCCGACCGGGGATTTTCGTTGCTGGAACTGGAGCTGGGAACCGGCCGGATGCACCAGATACGCCGGCACCTGGCGATGACCGGCCTTCCGGTGCTGGGCGACGACCGCTACGGCGACTTCGCCCTGAACCGCCGGCTCCGTAAGGAGACGGGCCTTCGCAAACTGTTGCTGCATGCCGCCTTTTTGGGGATTTCCCGCATGCCGGACGGTTCGGCCTTGGAACTGGAGGTGCCGCCGCCCGGGTGCTTCGGGGAGTTTTTGGGGAAGTTGGTCAATCATCCGGAGGATGATTGACTCGGGAGATTTGCGGAGCAAATCTCCTGGGGAGATGGGCCGGAGGAGGATTGATTGGGGAGGTTTGCGGTAGCAAATCTATGGGGGAGTTGGGTCGGAGGAG
>WQZW01000310.1 GCA_009780545.1 Treponema sp. | reverse complement strand
GAGAGAAGCCCCGGATCGAAGCCCACGCTGAGCCGTTCGGTGGCAAAGTTCACCGAGGCCTCGCTCACCCCGGCCAGCTTGCCCACCGTCCGTTCCACCTTCCCGGCACAGACCGCACAGCTCATCCCGGAAATTTTTACGATCGTATTCATTGCATCCCCCGTTTGGGTTCATTCCCAAACTTGAGTCATCTTACCGGGTAACCGGCATTCTGTCCATCGATTGGGAATGAAAGTAAATAAAAAGAATCCAAAACAAATCAACAACCCCGCCATGAATGGCGGGGTATGTACCCTCCGAATACAATCAACCAACCCCGCCGCAAGCAGCGGGGTATGGTTGTTTAGGTAAGGTATTCGTCTCAGGGTTTAATACCTTTTTAACGCCCCAAGGGGCGGGATATTAAACCCTTCGCGGACAATAAAACCGCTGCTTGCAACCGGCAGCGTAAGGCTTTGCCACCGGTCGTCCGGTTGCTATTTCCTCCCTATGATGTATAATGATGGAAATATTTTTGAATAACGGGAAGGAGACCGAAAATGCCGCTTAAGATACTGATTGTCGACGATTCCGTGGTTATGCGGAATACAATGAAGGCAATTTTTGCCCACATGCAGATTGCCTGCGAATTTTTCGAGGCGGCGGACGGAACGGAAGGATTGGTCAGGCTGGCGGAGACCAAGGTCGAACTTATCCTTCTGGACTGGGATATGCCCAAACTTTCCGGACTGGAATTTCTGATCAAGATCAGGAGCGTGGAAAGGTTCAAGGCATTGCCGATCATCATGGTAACCAGCAAAACGGACCGAAACCATGTAATCGAGGCGATTCAGCATGGGGCAACGGATTACATAACCAAACCGGTCAACCAGGAAGTGTTTATCGAAAAACTTACCCGCCTGCCCCTGTTCAAGGGTTACAGGCCGACAGGTCAGGGAACGTAGGTCCAACCTGCATGGCAGGTTGGACTCAGGCGTTTTGGCATGGCCAAAACTCCACTCCGCCGGTCCAGGACCGGCGGCTTTTTCTAGCTGGGGGATTCGCCGGCTCTCGCAAAACCTTGTCTTACCAAACAATACCTGAAATAGGTTACTCGCCAGCCTCAACCGTCCGCTCGATCCCGGCAATCCTCCAACTTCCCTGTCTTAAAACCATGGTAACAATGTCGCTGTGAGGCAAGGCCGTAGGTGTTGGAAGTCGGTCGTCCTGTTCGTCAGGATCCGGGGCTTGGGTCCACAGGAGGTAGTCGGCACGGAAGCGGCGTTCGGGTTCTGCGGGCGCGGTCTTTCTGCCGGCCGGGGCGGGTTCCGGCGGGGATTCCAGTTCCAGGATGCGCAGGTCGGTGACTCCGAAAACGGTAACCTGCGGATCGGTGCCGGATTCCAGCCATTGGTCGGCGGAAATTACGAGGGGAACCTGGCTGAACTCGTGGGCCATGCGGACCTTGTTGATGACGAAAAGGTGGATCACCGTGTTCAGGTCGTCACGGCCGATGCCGCGGAGGAGGATGCTATCCATAAGGACGTGATCCAGCTCGCCAAAGGCATTGTAGTAGCCGGCCAGCACTTCCGCAGGCGGCATGCCGACCACGTCCGGCCCGGCGGGTCGGGTTGCGAGGGTGCTGGTTACCAGGAAGGACAGCAGGGCAAGGACTGCAAGGGCAGCCAGCAGGAGGCCGGCATTCCGGGCGGCAAATCGACGGGCCTTTACCCGAGGTGCCTTGGCCTTGAGGAAACGGTCCGCTTCCTTTTCCCTTGCCAGGCGCTGCTCGTCGGACTCCGTGCCCTTGAGGTTGGCCGGCCTGCAGTCGCCCAGGGCGGCGAGCAGGGGCTTTGGATCAAGTTCCGCCCCGGCAAGGGCACGCTGTATCCTCAGGGCCAACGGCTCGGCAAGGCCGCCCGCGGCAAGGTTGACCGGAAGGAAGTTGCCCTCGCGCATGTCCTGGTGGAGAAGGCCCATGTCGGTTTGGGGGAAGGGATGTTTGCCGGAGAAAATCCGGTAGAGTAGGGCCGCTGAAGTAAAGGTTGCGGACCGCAACCGGTTTTCGACATCGGGGTGAACGTAACCGAGGACGGCAAGACGGGTTTCCTCCGGTTCGGCCGACAGGCACCGGTCGGCAAGCCAGGCCGGGAGGATAAGCACTTCCGGATCGGCGGCTTCCGGGCCGTCCTTGGAAACGAAAGCCCCGGAAGACAGCGGGGAAAGGCCGGCCCGCACGGTTTCGTCCAGGGACACAAAGGCCCGAAGCCAGAGGGCAATGGCGGAAACGGCTTCTTCCGTTCGGGCAGAGTCGGTTGTCAGCAGGTGCAGGGATTCGCCGTCGAAGGCCGGGCCCCAAAGTATCATTGAGAGAGATTCTTCGCCAGTAGATGCGGGGCGTTGCGGGGTGGAACCCCGCTCGGGGGGTGGTCCATCCTCCCGTGGAGGATGGACTCGGAGATTTGCTTCGCAAATCTCCACACATTTACTCTCGGGCCCCCCACATGGGGAATTGGTTTCCACAAATCCCGAAGGCTTCCATTCCCTGACCGAACCGGAGGAGCTTACGATGCAGCCGGGAAGGAAGAGCCGGGCGGCGAGTTTGGCCCGGGCAAAGTCGCGGGGATTTATGCCCAGGTCGAAGCCCAAGCCGGCGGGCGATGTCGGTTCGGCATCGTCCGCAGGCCTGGGCCGGAAGGGAAAACCCTGGCGCACCTTAGTTGGGCGAGAAAACGTAGCGGAAGTAGTCCATGTCGGTGGACAGGGTTGCGTTCATGTCCGGCATGGT
>WQZW01000309.1 GCA_009780545.1 Treponema sp. | reverse complement strand
GGCCTTGTAATCCGCATAGGTCCAGCGGGTGTCGGCAAGAGTTTCCGATTTTAAGAGTGCGTTTGCCATACCGAAAGTATAGGCCCGGCAAGGTCCGCCGGTCAACTGCGGACCTTACCCCGCAAAGACCGGCTCCAGTTCCACGAAAAGCTCTTCCAGCACGGAAACCGCCGCCCTGTCCTTTTCCTTATAGATATGGCTGACGATGACTTCACTCTCGAACAGATGGGCGATCACCGTCTTGTGCTCGCCGTCCACGATCCAGTATTCCCGCACGCCGGCGTCTCGGTAGAGGTTGAACTTCCGCTGCATCTCCTCGGCGGTGTTGGACGGGGAAAGAATCTCGACCACGAAGTCCGGCGCTCCCCTGCAGCCTTCCTTGCCCAGCTTGTCCTTGTCGCAAATCACCGAAAGGTCCGGCTGGACGACCGTGTCGTCGGTTTCGTCCTCTTCGTAGAAAAGCCGGACGTCATAAGGTGAGGGACGTACCTTGCAGGGTTTGCCGACCAGAGAGTTGGATAGTTGCCTTATCAACTCAGTAAGGATCGCTTGATGGAAGTCGTTCGGGGCGGACATGGCGTAAGCCACGCCGTCGATGACTTCGAAGCGTTCGCCGGGTTTGAGTTCCCAGCCCTTGTAGTCCGCATAGGTCCAGCGGGTGTCGGTAAGGGTTTCCGACTTCAAAAGTGCGTTTGCCATTACCAAAGTATAGGCCGGCAAGGTCCGCCGGTCAACCGCGGAAAATCAGCCTTCCTAAAAGCCGGCTTTGTCTTCCAACCCAAAGCGGTAGGCCAGGGCCCGGAAGCCGTTCTTCCGGATGCCGCCCAGACGGGTAAAGCCGGACGGCTTTTTTCGGTCGAAGCGTTCCGCCGCCGAGGAATCGAAGGCCGAGAGGAAGGTTCCTCCTTCGGCCATCAGCGGGGGCAGGGATTCCCAGAACGAGCGGAGTTGGTCGCAGCCTTTGGGCAGGGAACTTTGGGGCAGCAGTTCGGGGAAGGCGATGATCAGGGAAAAGCCTTTGCTCCCGGAAGCCCTCGCCAGTGATTCTCCCGCCAGCATCAGGTCGGCGGCGGGCACGACGATAACCGGCAGAGCAGGGATTTGGCGGGCAAGGTTGTCCCTACAGGCCCACAGCGAAAGGACGTTCCTGCCGGAAAGAATCAGGCCCGAAAAGGCGTTCTCCGGCAAGCCGGCTCCGGCAAGCCAGCAGGGAAAAAAGCCCTGGCCGCCCTCGTGGATCAGGATGCCGGAACCGGCCGGGTCGGGCTTCAGGCGCAGGATCAGCTTTGCCATCACCCGTGCGGCATCTCCCGGATCGTCGAAGCCGGCGCAACCGTGGATTCCGGCAATTTCCAGCTCGGTCTTTTCGATCAAGGCACGGGCCTTTCCCCGCAGGTAGAAGGGATTGCGGGCAAGGAAGTCCGGGCCGGCTTTTACCGACAAGGCCTTTTGGGAATCGGCTTTGAGTAAAGGCGGGGGCGTTGCGGGGGTGGAACCCCCGCTCGGGGGGTAGCGGAAAAGCCGAAGGCTTTGAAGCGGAGGGGGGCTTGGCCCCCCTTCATGGTGAAGATCGAATTCCGTGCCATCGGCCTCTTCGGCCCGACCGTACACGAAAACCGCATGCCCGGAACCGGGAATCTCCCGTAACAGCTTGGCCCCGCACAGGGTTATCCGTCGGCGAAAGAATTCCGCCAGGGGAGAAACGACGACGATTGCCGCCGTCCCTTCCGGCCGGAGCAGCCGGAGCGAGCGGGCGACAAAGTCCTCCAGAACCGGTTCGCCGGCCTTTGCCGGAATGTTGCTCAAAATCAAATCCCAGGGGCCGGCTCCGGCAAGCAGCGGCTCGGCATGGGCTTCCAGGGCCGTTTCCGCAATGCCGTTCCGGAGGGCGTTCCGCAGGGTAAAGATCCTGGCAAGCTCGTCCCGGTCCTGGCACCTGATCCGGCAGCCCGGAATCGCCGCCGCGGCGCAAATGCCCAGAACGCCGATCCCGCAGCCGGCGTCCAGAACCCGTTCCGGGGGCGGCAACCCGGCTGCGGAGCGACGGTCGAGCAGGGCGGAAAGTTCCTTGAGGAGGAGCCGCGTGCCGAAGTCGATGTCCGCCGAGCTGAAAAGGCCCTGGGAAAGGTCGAAGGAGAGGTTTGTCCCCCTGAACTTCAGGGGGACGGTTTTGTTGACGAAGTTTTCTGCCAGGTGATCGGCAGGAAAGGCCGGGTTGCTAGGAATTGACCCGCTCAACGTATTCGTTGGTTTCGGTGTTCACCAGTATCTTCTCGTCCTGCTTGATGAACAGCGGAACCCGCACGGTAAGGCCGGTTTCGGTAACCACCGGCTTGGTCGCCCCGGAAACGGTATCGCCCTTGATGTAGTTCTCGCTTTCGGCCACGGTAAAGACCATCTTCAGCGGAACCCGGATGTCGATGACCTTTCCTTCCCAGATGCTCAGGTCGTAGGCCTCGCCTTCCTTGAGGTAGAACTTCTTCTCCTCGCTTTCGGCGACCGGAACCTCGTACTGATCGTAGGATTCGTTGTCCATGAAATGGAAGTTGTCCTGGTCGGCGTACTGGAACTGGCACTTCCGCAGGTCCACCTGCGCGTCCTCGACTTCCTGCTGGGTGGGAACGGTCAAGGTCAGCACCGATCCGTCCCTAATGCTCTTCATCTTGATCCTGGCAACGGCGGTTCCCTTGCCCGGATTGTGGAACTCCCGCTCCACCACCAAAAACGGCTGCCCTTTCTGCAACAGGCAGCTTCCCTTCACTATGTCTCC
>WQZW01000308.1 GCA_009780545.1 Treponema sp. | reverse complement strand
GGGTGCTGATCATCAACGAGGGAAGAATCGCCGCCCAGGGAACGCCCGAGGAAATCGCCGGCACGATGAAGGGCGGCGATACCTGGAACCTCGTTTTGAAGAACGGGCCGGCCGACCTCGGCCGGCTTGCCGCCGGAATCTCCGGGGTAACCGAGGAGGCGCTGCCCGACGGGACCCGGTCCCTGCGCTTTTTCGCCCCGACCGGAACGGTTTCAGGCGAGGCGATCTTCGACTGGGCGGTGGCCGAGGGCAACAAGATTTTGGGGATGCGGAACATGACGCTGAGCCTGGAGGACATCTTCGTCAGCCTGACTTCGGAGGACGGTCATCGGGATTCCGACGGCGGGATTCCGGAGGCCGCAAAGGAGGCCGGAAATGGCAACTAAGGTGATCGACCGGCGGCGCATCGCCGCGCTGGCCGGAAGGGAACTGCTCTCCGCCGTCCATTCCCCGGCGTTGTACGGGGCGGCGGTGTTCCTTCTGGCCTTCAGCTCGGTATGGCTGTTCAACTTCGGCAACTTCGTCGCCATGAACTCCGCCACGCTGCGGGGCTATTTCTCGGTCTTCCCCATGCTGTACATCCTCATCGTCCCGATCCTGACGATGAAAAGCTGGGCCGAGGAGCGGAAGACCGGCAGCATCGAACTGCTGCTCACCCTGCCCTTCTCCGAATGGGACCTGGTCCTGGGGAAATTCCTGGCGGCTTTTGCCCTGCTTGCCGGCATGCTGGCCCTGACCCTGCCGCTGCCCCTTTCCCTGCTGCCGCTGGGCAACTTCGACCGGGGGGTGATCGCCGCCGAGTACCTGGGACTGCTGCTGCTGGGGGCGCAGGCGTTGGCCCTGGGACTGTTCCTGTCGGCCCTGTCCAAGAACCAGGCCGCCGGCTTCCTCGGCACGGCGGTGGTACTGATGGCGACGATGCTCGCAGGCCAATTGAGCTTCAGCCTGAACCTCCAGGGGCCGCTCGCCGGGATCGTCAACTTCTTCTCGCTGTCCTTCCACTTCGAGAGTTTCTCCCGGGGCCTGCTGGATTCCAGGGGCATAATCTACTACCTGGCCGGAACGGGGCTGTTCCTGTACCTCGGCGTCCAGACCATCCTTTTGCGGAAGTGGGGTTGACATGACGAAAAAACAGACCACGCTGACCATGCTGATGACCCTTGCCGCCATCGCCCTCTGCCTTCTGGTAAGCCGCCAGTTCTGGTTCCGGGCGGACATCACCGCGGGCCGGGTGAACACGATCTCGCCGGTCTCCCGGAACCTCCATACCGAAATCGGCGACACGGTGCGGATCACGTACTTCATCTCCGACAGGCTCAAGGCGATACACCCCATGCCGGGGGAGATCGAGGACTTCCTGCGGGAATACGTCGGTTTCCAGCGGGGAAAGGTGCGCCTTGCCGTGCGGGACCCGGTGCGGGAGAACATGGCGCAGGAGATCCAGAGCCTGGGGATCGTGCCCCAGCAGATACAGACCGTGGAGGAGGACCAGGCCAGCGTGTCCACGGTGTTTTCCGGAATCCTGATCGAGTACCTTGACGAGGTTTCGGTGATGCCGGTGGTTTTCGCCACGGACACCCTGGAATACGAGCTGACCTCGAGGATTCGGGCGCTGGTACGGGATGCGCCCCGGGTGCTCGGCGTGCTGCTGGGCGGGGCCGAAACGAATCCCGGCCTTTGGGAGGAAAGCTATTCCCTGCTGAACGCCGAACTGGTGCGGGCCGGCTACCGGATACGCTCCCTCCGGCCCGGCGAGGAAATCCCGGAAACCCTGACGGCCCTTTTGGTGCTTGACGGAGTGGAAAGCCTGGACTTTGGCGCACTGCTTGCCGTGGACCGGTACATCCTGGCCGGCGGAAGGGCATTGTTCACGGCAAAGGCCGTGGGGATCGACGTGCAGGAAGGCCTGCAGGCGCGGCTTTTGCAGGACGGCGGACTTCTGGCCATGCTCGCCGCCTACGGTGCGGCGATCCGGCCGGAAATCGCCATGGACGAGGCGGCCCTGACGATGCAGTACCAGAGCTGGGCGGCGAACGGGGGGATACAGCTTCGGTTCTTCCGCAACTTCCAGTGGATACGGGTGCTGCCGGAGAACGGCAATCCGGAACATCCGGTGAGCGCCCGGTTCGGCGGCCTGGACATGTACTGGGCCAACCCGATCCTCCTTGCCCCGCCGGAAGGGGTTGTCGCCGAGCCGCTGTTTACCACTACCGAGGCGGCCTGGACCATGCGGGAACCCTTCATCACCAGCCCGGAGATGGAATACATGATGCTGCGGGATTCGGAGGAAACCTCCCTGGGGCCCCGGATACTGGGGGCAAGCCTTAGCGGTATTTTCCCGCCGTGGTTTTATACCCCTCCTCCCGGGGGGGGGGGTGAACTGCCGCCTGTGGAGCCGGCGCCGGCAAGGATTATCGTGATAGGCGAAAGCGACTTTGCCACTTCATTCATTACCGTTACCGGCGCGCAGCACAATTTTGCCTTTATACTGCAGGCGCTTGACTGGCTGGCGCACGACGACGACATCATCGGCATAAGGGCGCGTACTGCCGGCTCAGGCCGTCTTGACAGAATTGCAGACCCGGATGCAAGGGCTGCGGCTATGGCCTTTGCAAGAACGCTCAACATTTTTGTAATGCCGCTTCTGGTAATTGCCGCCGGCATCGTAATATCGCAGAGGCGGCGGCTAAAGCTGCGCCCTCAGGCCGCCTTGGAGGATGAGCATGGAGTATAGAAAAAAAGTGGTAGCGCTGTCCTGCACGGCGGTGTT
>WQZW01000307.1 GCA_009780545.1 Treponema sp. | reverse complement strand
TACGTCAATCTACAGAGAGCCAATCTTGGCGGATTTAACGCCAGTCACTACTACTGGTCCTCGTCTCAGAACAATGCTGCCAACGCCTGGGATCAGAATTTCGGTAGCGGCAGCCAGAACTTCAGCAACCTCAAGAACCTCACAGGTTCGGTCAGGGCGGTGCGGGCTTTTTAACCCTTGAACCCTTTAACCGTTTTGGTCTTGGGGGTGCAGGGGGGCTTGCCCCCCTGCCGGTTGTATGAATACCGCCGAAGGCGGTCGAATTTTTTGGGATTTTTGGAGAGGTATCTTGGCCCTTTACTACGACCTGCCGGTTTTCAACGACATGTACAGGCTCACCCTCGACATCTTCGAACTCACCGGGCACTTTTCCCGCGAATACAAGTTCACCCTGGGCCAGGACATGAAGCGCGACTGCCTCGTGCTCGTCCGCAGCATCTACCGGGCCAACAAGAACAAGGAACGGGTGTCGTACCTGGAGCAGTTTCTGGACGAATTCGAGGTCCTCAAACTGGAAATCCGTCTTTGCAAGGATCTGAAACTTATCACCGTAAGGCAGCAGGCGCTGCTTGCCGTCTCCATGGAAAAGATAGGTAAACAGATAACGGGGTGGCGCAATGCTTCGCACTAGGCCGCCCCGTGCCGGATTTTCCCGTGTCACGGTGCGGGAAAGAGAGCATGGTTTTTGCGTAAAAGCGGTGCGGGAACCGGTCGGCCAACTCCGACGGCGACCGGTAGTACATAGCATGCCGGGCGTTCGTCCGGCAGGGCAGAATATCCGCACTTCTGATGACTGGTCCTCGTCTCAGAACAATGCTAACAACGCCTGGAATCAGAATTTCGGTAGCGGCAGCCAGAACAACAACAACAACAAGAACAACACAAATTCGGTCAGGGCGGTGCGGGGTTTTACGCAAGAACGGGGAAGGGGCGAGATCCCCTTTCCGCCCGGCCCGAGGACCTGCGGTTTTCGGGCCGGGCTTTATAGTATTCGAAGGGTGCATACCCCGCCCTTTGGGGTGTTTAAAGGGTATATACCCTCCAAAAATCACCTTACCAAAACAACGTACCCCGCCGTCCATGGCGGGATTGTTGATTGTGGGGATGCCGATGCCGCCTGAACCGTTTACGGACCTCCCCGAACCGGAAGGTTGGGATCGCATACCGCTGGAGGATATCTTCGCCGCGTACCACGAATGCCGAAAGAACAAACGGGGCAGCAACGGGGCCCTGCGGTTCGAGATCGACCTTGAGAAAAACCTGGTAGACCTGTGGAGGAAATCAACGCCGGCACATGGGAACCGAACCCTTCCACGGCCTTTATCGTTACCAAACCGGTAACGCGCGAGATATTCGCCGCCGATTTCCGGGACCGCATCGTGCATCACCTCGTCATCGGCAGGCTCGACCGGCTGTTCGAAAAATTGTTTATCCACGATACCTACTCATGCAGGAAGGGCAAAGGAACCCATTTCGGCGTGTCCCGGGCGGAAAGATTCGTCCGCCGGCGCGATCCGGCCTGGGTCCTGAAGATCGACATCCGAGGCTATTTTATGAGCATCGACCGGGAAAGGCTCTTCCGAAAACTCGCCGCCTTTATCGAGGAGCGGTATCGGGGCGGCGACAGGGAACGGATAAAGGAACTGTGCCGGATCATCGTCTTCAACGATCCGACCAAAGACTGCGTCCGCCGAAGCCCGCCGAAATCATGGGACGGGCTTCCCAAGGACAAGAGCCTGTTCACGGCACGGGAAGGCTGCGGGCTTCCGATCGGCAATTTTACCAGCCAGATATTCGCCAATTTTTATCTCTCCGAATTCGACCACTTCATAAAGAAGGGTTGCCGGATGACCGATTACGGACGCTACGTGGACGACTGCATCCTTGTCCACCGTTCCCCCGCGGTACTGAAAAAACTTATCCCGAAAATCACCGTCTACCTGAAGGAAGAACTCGGGCTTACGCTGCATCCCCGCAAGACGTACCTGCAGCCCTGCGGTAACGGGGTCAGGTTCCTTGGCTGTTTCGTCAAGCCTTCCCATACCGTGGTCAATCGCCGCACGATGGTAAACTTCGGGCACTCGGTGGGCAGATACAACGGGATCGCGTTAGACCATAAACCGGACCGGGACGAACGTTCGGCCTTTATCTCCTCGGTCAACTCGTACCTGGGGATAGTGGGGCACTACAAAAGCTACCGGCAAAGAAAACGCGTCCTGCTTGACGGCATATCATCCCTGTGGCACAAGCACGTCGTCCCTTCGGACGGCGACTTCCTAAAAATAACCAAACGGAAATCTTTTCCAAAAGGAGCAAAACGATGAAACGAACCCTTGCCCTCCTGTGCCTGGCGCTTCTCGCCCCGATAGTGGCCGGCGCGGACCCGGCACTTGTCGGAACCTGGACTGCGACCGTCGAGCGAAACCGTTCGTTCGACACCTTCCGGATCACCTTTTCCGAAAACGGCCGCTGCACGGTGCGGGTTACCGCCGACGACGCCGAACAGGAAACGACCGGGAACTGGTCCTACGACGGTTCGCTGCTCAGGCTCAACGCCACCTTCAGGAACCCCGCCGTTTCCCACGTACGGAACATCCAGTGGACCAGCGTGCTCAACCTCGGCACGGACGGCAATTCCTTCAACATCCTCGGCATCACCGAGACCGGCGGCCCTCGATCGTAGAAACGGGAACGGCTACCGGCGTTTCCGTTTCTACGGGAAGCTTACCCCGGAATCTGTGTGCTGTAGGCCCTTGCCGATCACGACCGTAGTAGGTCCAT
>WQZW01000306.1 GCA_009780545.1 Treponema sp. | reverse complement strand
TTCTCGAAGCCGTTACCAAAGGGGGGCAAATAAGGAAGAGGGTTCCAATCCGCATTTTCACCTATGGTAATATTTGTGATAGGATTATTGATAAAAGCATTCTCTCCAATAAATACGGAATCGCCATGTATAACGACCGTTTCCAATTTGTTTTCCGCAAAGGCCTTTTCCATAATATAGATAACTTTTTTGGGGAGATCAATTTTCTGTAGGGCATTGCGGGTAAATGCACTTGCACCGATCAACCAAACATTCTCCGGTATTTTTATATCCGTAAGTTGATTCCCATTAAAGCCGGCAAGTTCGATAATGCTGTCGGGAATAGTAATTTCTTTAATATCGTTGTTACCAAACGCATTAAACCATATTTTGGTAATGCCATCAGGGAGAGAAACACTGACAAGTTTATTTCTTTCAAATGCATGATACTTAATAATTTGGACACCAATTGGAATGTCAACGGTTTCAAGCAGGTTATTGGAAAAGGCACGTTCATCAATAATTTTAATACTATCACCGAGAAAAGAAATCTGCCTAAGTTTATTCTCCCTGAATGCATCCCGGCCAATTTCTTCAACATTGGACGGTATTTCCAGGCTCGTAAGTTCATTATAGGCAAAACCCGAAAGGTCAATAACGCTATCGGGAATATTGGCCTCCGTCAACTTGTTGTAAGCAAAAGCATTCTGGAAAATACGAGTAACGCCATTCGGGATAACGACTTCGGTCAACTTATTGTGGCTAAATACATAACTGTCCATGGTAGAAATACCCTCCGGGATCTCAACTTTGACAAGTTCGTTGTATTCGAATGCATGCCATGAAATCTCTTCGATCCTGCTATTCGGTTCAAAAACAAGTTCGGAAATCTTGTTGTTACTGAATGCCGACTTTCCAATCTGCGACAGGCCGGCCGGAATCTCGACTCTGGTCAATCTGTTGTTGCTAAAGGCGTAATCTCCAAAAAAGGTTATGGTTCCGGGCAGCTTTACCTCCTGTAGGGCATTTCCGTAAAAAGAATAATATCCTATCGTTGTCAAACCGTTCGGGAGGACTAATGTGGTAAGTTTATTATCACGGAATGCATTGGTGCCTATAAAAATGAGGCTTGGGGGAAACGTTACGCTGGTCAATCCTTTGCCGGCAAATATGCGGCCATTATTGATGTAGGTTACCGGACCGCTTATGTAGGCTGGTATTTCCACGTCGGACGGTCCCCGGTAGCCGGTGATCATCGTGCCGCCACCGAGCAACGGCGTGTAGAAGAAGGTCATCTCCCCGACCCGGTAAGTCAATTCGTCCGATTCCGGTTCCGGTTCGGTGAAGCAACCAACCAGGGTCAGGACCGCAAGGAATATGCCAGAATCAGGCTTTTTTGCGTTTTCAAGACAACCTCCTTTGGTTTTGCCGACATTTTGATTCTAGCCCGGCGGCCCGTTGCCGTCAAGGCGGTCCAACCTGCCGGTAGGCGGATTGGAGTTGGGAGGCAAACCTTGGCCGGCAAATGTCAAGAGTTTTGCGGAGCAAAACTCCCGAAGACAATCTACCATAAAGGTAGATTGCTTCGGGGCGGCTCGCCATACGCATTCCGATCCTGCTGGCCCTTACCTACTTCAACCGTAGAAATTCATGATTCTTAATTCCTTGTTCCCACACTAAATATGGGTATATTGATTATTTTCGTCTAATCCATCATTTTTAGGGATATGAAGCAGAAGGCCGATAGTATGAGCTTCCCCTTCCCCGATGAATGCCGACAGGTGGCCGAAGCCCTGTTTCCGGCCGGCGACCTCGAAGCCGCTGCCGACTTTGCCGAGGCTTTGGGTATCGGGGCCGAATACCGGAAGATGCTGGGAACGGACAGGACCTCGGAGGAGACGGAGCGGTTTCTTAGTTCCTTCAGGAACAACCTCGACCTGCTGATCCGCAAGACCTGGGTCGAGAAAACCGACGAACTGCGGAAGGAAACGCTGCGGCACAGGGTTCCGCCTTTTATGACGTTGGTGGCCGACGGCGAGATCGGGCAGGCGTTGCCCGAATTCGGGGCGATCCTTAAGGAGCTGGCCTTTCTTCTTTTCGGCGAGCAGGGCCAGCGGGAGGACTTTCTCGAGTACGCCTTCCGTGTCGATACCGAGATGGGCCTTTTCTGGTGGTACGCTTCCCGGCTCCAGGCCGTCGAACTTGATGCCGACGGCGAATTCCCGTGGGCGCTTCTGTTCATCGGCCTTTGCTACCTGACCAACTTCTAGGGGGAAATCATGCCCGATACCGAAAAGCCTTCCGTGGATCCCGGCGCCGAGGCCCGCGAGGGCACGGACTTCATCAGCGAGTTCGTGCGGGAGGATCTGGCTTCCGGCCGTTTCGACCACGTTCACACCCGCTTCCCGCCGGAGCCAAACGGCTGGCTGCATATCGGCCATTGCAAGGCGTTCATCATCAACTTTGAAATGGCAAAGCGTTTCGGCGGAACGTGCAACCTACGCTTCGACGATACCAATCCCGAAAAGGAAGATCTTTCCTACGTCGAGGCCATCAAGCGGGATATCCGGTGGATGGGCTACGACTGGGAAGATCGGGAATTCTACGCTTCCGACTACTACGAATACCTGTACGAACTTGCCGTGCAGATCATCAAAAAGGGAAAGGCCTACGTCGACGACCTCGGCGAGGCGGAGATGCGCGAGTGGCGGGGAACGGCCGTTGCCGACCGGGGCCGGGTAACCGAAACGCCGCCCCGGCGGAACAGTCCCTGGCGGGAGCGTTCGATCGAGGAGAAACTCGACCTT
>WQZW01000305.1 GCA_009780545.1 Treponema sp. | reverse complement strand
CCGTGTTCTCCGTGTAACTCCGTGGTTGAATCTCTTCCCCAACCTAAACCGCACAAAAGCGCGGTTACTCGGCGGGGCCAAAAGTTAAATGCTGTTGCCCTGAGAAATGGAGGGATGGAACCGATTTCGCAAGGGAAACCAAACCGATTCCGTGGCGAACGAAGACGGTTCTTGACCCGGCTTCCGATCCCGTCTATACTTAAGCAGATATCATACGAAGTGGAGGTTACGATGAAAGTTGCGATCAACGGTTTCGGGCGCATCGGGCGTCTGGTCTTTCAGGCCCTGGTCGGGCAGGGGCTGCTCGGCAAGGACAAGATCGACGTGGCCGCGGTGGTGGACCTTTCCACCGACGCGAAGTATTTCGCCTATCAGCTGAAGTACGATTCCGTCCAGGGCCGCATGCAGGCGGAGATCGGCACCGAAGGCGCGGACGTCCTGGTGGTGAACGGGCATAAGATCAAGTGCCTCTCCGGCAAGGGCCAGACGCCGGAAACGCTGCCCTGGAAGGAAATGGGCGTCGAGTACGTGCTGGAATGCACCGGCGTCTACAACAGCGAAAAAGCCTACGGGCACCTGGCCGCCGGCGCCAAAAAGGTGATCCTTTCGGCCCCCGGCAAGTCCGAGGACCCGGCCAAACCGGTCAAGACCGTGGTGATGGGCGTCAACGAGGGCGAGTACGAGGGCGGCAAGCACCATGTGATCTCCAACGCGAGCTGCACCACCAACTGCCTGGCCCCGCTGGTTTACGTCCTCCTCAAGGAAGGCATCGGCATCGAGACGGGCCTGATGACCACCATCCATGCCTACACCGCCACGCAGAAAACCGTGGACGGCGTCTCGGCCAAGGACTGGCGCGGCGGCAGGGCGGCGGCGATCAACATCATCCCCTCGACCACCGGGGCGGCAAAGGCCGTCGGCGAGGTACTGCCCTCGACCAAGGGCAAGCTCACCGGGATGAGCTTCCGGGTGCCCACCCCGACCGGCTCGGTGGTGGACCTGACCTTCCGCACCGAAAAGGACAGCTCCGTCGAGGAAATCGACGGCGCCCTGAAGAAGGCCGCCGGCAGCTACCTCAAGGGCATCCTGAAGTACTGCGACGAGGAAGTCGTCTCCACCGACATCATCCACGACCCGCACACCTCGATCTACGACAGCCTTGCCACCCTGCAGAACAACCTCAAGGGCGAGAAACGCTTCTTCAAGGTCGTCTCCTGGTACGACAACGAATGGGGCTACTCGAACAAGGTCGTCGATCTGCTCCGCTACATCGACGGAAAGAAGTAGGATCATGGGGAGGGAATCGTCCCTCCGGTAAAAGCGTGGAGGCCGGTCAAGCCGCTTAAAGCAGTTTGACCGGCCTCCGAATCCATCCTCCACATGAGGATGGACCGACACCAAACGCAGGAGAAAACCATGCTGACGAAACTGGTAAAGAAATTGTTCAGGGGCTTTTTCGAGATATTCCTTTGGATCATCTGGATACTGTGCGCGATCGGCGGAGCAATCCTCGGAGGGACGTCGGGGGGCGGGGGAATGGGATTCCTCGGCTTCGTCGTCGGGGCGGTCCTCGGCTTCCTGTCCATCATCCTGCTCGGCGGAACCATGGCCACCTTCCTGGACATGGCCAAAAACGTCGAGGAACTGAAGGCAGGCCGGGACTTCCCGCCCAGGAACTGACCGCACCGCGGGTCAAGAAGCACCGACCAAATCCCGGCATCGGGATTTCGGTCGGTACTCGCCGAATCGCCCTAGTCGGAATCGATCAGGTTCTTCATGATGTATTCCCGCCGTTCCGGGGTGTTTTTCCCCATGTAGAAGGTCAGCACCTGGGGAACGGCCTTCAGGGTGTTGACCGAAACAGGCACCAGGCGCATGTCCTCCCCAATGAACTGGCCGAATTCCTTGGGGCTTATCTCGCCCAGGCCCTTGAACCGGGTGATCTCGCTCTGGGCGCCCAGCTCGGCGCTTGCCGCATCCCGCTCCTTCTCGCTGTAGCAGTAGCGGGTTTCCTTCTTCGTGCGGACCCGAAAAAGCGGGGTCTCCAGGATGTGGACCCTGCCGGCGGTTACCAGCTCCTCGAAAAACGAAAGGAAGAAGGTGAGAAGGAGGTTGCGGATGTGGAAGCCGTCGAAGTCGGCGTCGGTGGCGATGACGATCTTGGCGTAGCGCAGCCCCTCGGCGTCGTTCTCGATACCCAGGGCCATCATCATATTGTACAGTTCCTCGTTCTTGTAGATCAGGGTGCGTTTCTTGCCGTACATGTTCTCGACCTTTCCCCGCAGGGCGAAGATCGCCTGGGTCATCACGTCGCGGCTGGAGACCAGCGAGCCGGCCGCCGAATCCCCCTCGGTGATGAAGATCATCGATTCCCCGCCGAAAACCCCGTCCTGCAGGTGGTACTTGCAGTCCTTGAGCTTGGGGATCTTCAGGGCGATCTTCTTCGCCGCGTCCCGCGCCTCCTTCTTCACCGCGTTGAGCTCGGTGCGCAGGCTCTCGTTGCTGAGGATCTTCTGCTCCAGCTTCTTGGCCGCCTCCGGGTTCTTGTGCAGCCAGTCCTCCACGGCGAGCTTGGTCTCCTGCACCATCCAGGAACGGATGTCGGAGTTTCCCAGCTTGTTCTTCGTCTGGCTTTCGAAGACCGGATTTTTCAGCTTGACCGCGACCGCCGCCACGCCGCCCTCCCGGACGTCCTCGCTGCGGTAGTCCTTTTTGAAAAAAGCCTGGATGCCCTTGAGGAAACCTTCCTTGAAGGCGGAAAGATGGGTGCCGCCGTCGGAAGTGTGCTG
>WQZW01000304.1 GCA_009780545.1 Treponema sp. | reverse complement strand
GGATACGCAACACAGGGGAGGCCCTCCGATCAAGTCGTAGGGCGACGATCATCCCCTTCGTCATGCTCCGACTTGATCGGGGCATCCACTACGCAAACCGGCGGGGGCGTTGCGGGGGCGGTAGCCTCCCGCAGAGGGGTAAGCGGAAAACGCCGAAGGCGGTTGGAGCGGAGGGGAGACTTCCCCTTCCTGAATCTTCCCCCTGTCCCCGCCCGCAGCGTGCTGCCACGGCTAAAGCCGTGTCGCCTCTTTCCAGTATTTGCACCATTATTTACGCTGGAACGTGGCGACGTTTCCCCTCCCCACCGCTTGCGGTGCGTTATTGGTTCCCCCTGTCCCAACGGCCGTAGGCCGTACCGCAGGCCCATTGCAAATTTTCTGAAGCCTGCGGGTTAAATGCCTATGGACTTTTTTTAGCCTTTGTTATATAATCTAAGATGTATGCCGTTGGCCCGCCCTCTTCGGATGCCGTTTGGGTATTTGGGGATGGGTGCCTGTATTGGTGTGAAATCTGCTTGCGTGGTTGGGAGGCTCGGCGACAAATAGACTTAGGGGGATCCAATGAAAACTGCCCGGAAGATCGTGGTTTCGGTCGTAGCCATGCTTACGCTTACGGTGATGGTCATGTCGTGCCCGTTCAACGACGAGCCGAAAGAGATTATAAGCGGGGCGGTGGACATTTCGCTTGAAAACCAAAGCGATTCCATAACCAACCGGGATCCCGGCAACGTCAAGCCTCCATATATCGGGGAAAAACTTCAGGCCAATTTTGACCTCACCGGAAGCGGCGACGTTTCCTTTCAGTGGAGGCTCGGCAATCACGCACTCTACGATCAGAGGGAGCGTACCCTCGAGGTTCTTCCGGAGTATCTGGGCAGCACGATTTCGGTGCTTGCGTATCGGGGCAACTCCATCGGGGCGATTATCAGCAAACCGACCCTCAAAGTGGATTTCGATCCCGGATCCGACCTGCCGAAACTTCCCGAGGACGCACTTTCCCTTAGGGTAAGCGGGCTTCCCTGGCTTGGCGAGACTTTGAAGGCCCGCATCGACGAAAACATTCCTTCCGAGGATACGCAGAAATTCAAGGAAAACGCAAAGTTTATATGGTGGAGGGCGGATTCGCGCGACGGCGAGCTTGTCGGAACCGGCGTGATGGGCGAGAGCTACGTTCCCGGCCGCGAGGACGTCGGCAAGTACATGGTCGTTTGGGCCGTAAGTTCCGGTTTTTCCACGTATCTTGAAAGCCGCAGGGTCGGGCCGATTACGGAGGAAGCCACTTTCGGAATCTTCATAACTCCCGACGAAATCGAGCTGCCCAGGGGCGGCACCTACAGGTTCAACGCGACGATAACGCCCTCGGACGGGAGCCATGCCGTTATATGGGATCTCGATCCCGCTTCCATAATCGCCCAGCACTCCATACAACAGAACGGCGAGCTGACGATTCACACCACGGCCGTCCTGGGATCCAGGATTACGGTGAGGGCGGCGATTGACGGCACCGAGGAGGAAGCCACGGCCGTCGTTACCGTGACGGCCGAACCGACCTCGGTTACCGTAACGCCGCCGAGCACCGTGTATCTGGCGGAGCGTGAAAGCCAGCAGTTTACGGCGAAAGTCGAGCCGGACGGGGCGTCGCGAAACGTCGTCTGGAGCATAGACGTGGCCGAAACGGTTGCCGTCATTTCGGCCACCGGCCTTCTTGAGCTTGTCGGCGCCGAGGCCGGCGACAAAATTGAGGTAAAGGCCACCGCCATAGGTTCCGCCGTTTACGGCACGTCCAACGTTGTCGTGGGGGCTTACAGCATCAGGATAGACGAGCCAAAGCAGGTTGATATGCCGCCCGGCGGTTCCTACACGTTTACGGCGACGGTAAGTCCCGAGGAAGACGCGCCGGCCGTTCTCTGGAGCGTCGATTCGGCCGACGCGGACATAACGCAAACCGGCGCGCTGACGATTAAGCCGGCTGCGGCGATTAACCGCACGATTAAGGTAAGGGCCGAGCTTGAAGACACCGGGATTTACGACGAGGCCACCGTTACCGTAAAGCCCGTTCCCTCAGGCGTTACGATAGTTCCTCCCGCCTACGTGGAGCTGGAGCGGGGAGGGCTTCTGGGGATTCACACTTTTGAGGCGAGGGTACAGCCTTCCGGCGCGCCGCAGCAGGTGGAGTGGACGGTGGAAAAGGGTGGCCAATACGCTTCCGTTTCGATCGACGGCGGCAGGCTGACGGTTACCGTTAATGCGGACGCCACGTTGAACGAGGAGATTGTCGTAAAGGCCGCCTCAAAATGGGACGAAACCAAATTTGCCGAGGCCACCGCTCGCGTGGTGCTTAAAGTGGGCGGAGCTTTCGAGATTGACCTCAACGATCTTGACGAACTGGATATTGCGCTGGATGCCGGAAAGCTTAGCATTTCGGATGAGAAAGGCAAGACGCTGACTTTAAGAGAAGATGATATTGCCAAACACGGAATTGTAGCCGTCAGGTGGATATACGAGTCGGAAACGGTTCAGGAGCTTCCGCTTCCGGGTGGAGCCAGCTTCATCTTTGTTCCGCTAAACTACGGGACCGATACCGGGGTTCTTAACGTAACGGTGGAGGTTTTGGTTAACGGCGCCTGGTACAGCCAGGTCGTTGAGATAGAGGTCGTCGTGCCTTAGGGACGGCGGGGAATTAGAGTCGTTCGGGAACCGACGGGGTTCCCGAACAAGTCCGGTGATTTCGGTCGGCGGCCCACGGTTTGCCGGCCGGAAAAAAGGTGAGAGACATGAAGGGACGATTTGGGGATTTAAGTCACGCGGGCG
>WQZW01000303.1 GCA_009780545.1 Treponema sp. | reverse complement strand
CACCTTCCTTTTTTTCGTGGGGAACAGCATTACCGGCCAGGCCGGGCGCAGCATACGGGAGGCCTACATCGAAAGCCTCACCGGCGACATCGTGCTTCAACGGGCCGGCGACGTCACGATGAACCTCTTTGGTGCGAACACGCCGGTGCCGGACGTGTCCTTTGTCGTTCCGGTGCTGCCGGCCTTCGATCTGGTGCGGGAAATTGCCGCGGGCATGCCGGGCGTTCTGGGTCTTACCTCGCAGGTTTCCGGCCGTGCGGTGATCGACCTGCCAGGCCTGCGCGAGGGCGTCCTGTTGAGCGGGGTCGATGCCGAAACCTACTTCGACCTGATGCCGGGCATCGTCCTTGAGCATGGCGATTTTCTCCGGCCGGGCGAGGGCGGGGCGATGATCACCCTGGACAGGGCCCTGCGTATCGCTGAGCAGACCGGGGAACTGCCGGAGCCGGGAACGCCGGTGCTGCTTACCTACTACAGCGGATCGGGTTTCCGGATTCGGGAAGTGCCGTTGACGGGGATTTTCAGCTACCGGAATCCGGGGCAGTTTATGGACAGCATCGTCATCACCGACCCGCAGACGGTCCGAGCGTTGAACGCCATCCAGGTGGCCGGCGCTGCCGAGGTTGCGGACGACGCGCTTTCGCTGTTGGGGACCGATTTTGACGACCTTTTCGGCGGTTCCGGATCTTTCGGGGCGGAGGAAGCCGAGGGGGAATTTTCGGCGGATTTCCTGCAGGGCTTTTTGAGCGGGGATTCGGTCGGGGCGGACGAAGCCGCACTTGCCGGGCAGGAAACCGGCGGGGACTGGAACTTCATCATCGTCCGGCTGGAAAAAGGGCGTTCGGCGACGGCGTTCCTTGCCGAGATCAACCGCCGGCTTGCCCCGTTCGAGGTGATGGCGGTGAACTGGCGGGTCGCTTCCGGCATTTCCTCGCTGCTCATGCTGCTCTTGCAGGCCCTGTACAATGCCGGGATTTTCCTGGTCAGCATCGCCGGCATCATCACCACGATCAACATCCTCCTCATCAGCGTCTTCCGCCGGACACGGGAGATCGGCACGCTCAGGGCAATCGGCGCATCCGACGGCTACATCCGTTCGCTGATTTTCTGCGAGAACGTCCTGATCGCCCTGGTCGCCGGCCTTGTCGGAATTGCCTTCGGGATGCTGTTCTTCCACTGGGTCAACGGCCTGGACCTGAACATCTCCAACGAGCTTTTGGCCTCGGCCCTCGGCGGATCGCACCTGCGGATCGCCTTCATGCCGGAGTTCGCCCTGCTTTCGTTCGTCGTGGCCCTGTTGTTGGCCTTTCTCGCCTCGGCCTATCCGGTGCAGGCCGCGGTGCGGATACAGCCCATCGCCGCGGTACGGCAGGGTTAGCCATGGACAAAACCCTTGCCCTGGTGCGCCTGGGCCTTAAGTACCTGTACCGCTACCGCAGGCGTTACGGCTTTCTCCTGGCCGCCCTTACCTTTAGCTTCACCATCGTTACCCTGATCACCTCGCTGCGGGACGGGATGTACGACAACCTGTACCATGCGGCCCAATCCCACTACGCCGGCGACATCGTTGCGGTCGGCTACGATTCCGAAATCGGGCGCAGGCAGCGGATGGGCGAGGAGGAAGTCCGGCAGATACTCGATGCGGCCGAGCTTGCCGGGATACGGATCGACCACACCGTGTTGCGTACCCTGCACTTTATGGAAGCCGTGGTCCACTTCAACGGCGTCGCCGTTTCCCTCCGGCACTTGGTCGGCAGCGACTGGGATGCCGAAGCCGCCATGTTCGCCCGGCTGGACTTCGAGCAGGGGCCGGAACCCGAGATCGGCGACGACGGAATCCTGCTTTCGCTGCCCACGGCCCGGATTCTCGGCGCGCGGCTGGGCGACAGCGTCGTGCTGGAAACGGAGGGCCACCTCGGGCAGAAGAACACCGGGCTTTTCATCGTCAGGGGAATCGTCCGGGACGCCACCGTTTTCGGGTACTACAAGGCCTACGTTTCCCGCCTCAGCCTGAACCGGCTGCTCCTGTACGGGGACGGCGACAGTTCGCAGGTGGGATTTTTCCTTGGGGGAGGGGACGGCCGGGCAAGTCCCGCACGGGTAAACCGGGACCGGGAAGCCTTGCATGCCGCCCTCGGCCAAATCGGGGACGGGCGGTTCGAACTGCTGCCCCTGGTCAACAACCGGGAGGAGTTTAACAGAGAACGGCGAAATCCGGTCGGTGATGCCCGTGTCGGCGTATCGCTGTACACCCTCGCCGTGTACCTTTCGGAGGTTTCCGACATGCTCCGCGCGATGAACCTGATGACTTACTTCCTTTATACGATGATGTTGCTGATCATCTTCGTCAGCGCGGCGGTAAGCTACCGGCTTATCCTCCACGAAAGGACCCGCGAGCTGGGCGTGATGCGGACCATCGGCTTTTACGGTGCCGACCTGCGCCTGGTCCTGTGGGTCGAGGTCTGCGGCGTGGGGCTGGTCTCCATCGTCGCCGGCTTTGTCCTTGCCCGGCTTCTCAGCCTGGGCATCCTGCTGTTGTCGTTTTCCTGGTTCCCCAGTTTCGAGATATTCATGCGGGACGGCCGGCTTACCGCCCTGTACCTGCCCGGAACGGTGTTGCTGAACGTTGTTTCCGTGTTCCTCCTGCTTGCCTTTGCCGCGATTTTTCCCTCGTTCCGCGCGTCCCGAAGGAACCTGCCCGAACTTTTGAGAGGAGAACCCCTATGACCAAGCGTATCCTTGCGACCTGTGCCCTGACCCTTGCAATCGCCGGAAGCCTGCACGCACTTACCGACCAGGAACTTCTGGAGCGGGT
>WQZW01000302.1 GCA_009780545.1 Treponema sp. | reverse complement strand
GGCTGCCGGCACTTTCCGCCAGAACCGCCGCCCCCAAAGCCTCGAAAACATGGGCCGTCTCCGGCACGATGAACTCGATCTGCGGCGCCTTCTCCCGAATGAACCGGACGATGTGCCGGTTCAGGGTGAGCCCGCCCGTCAGCACGACCTGTCCCTTGCGGACCTTGGCTCGCTTGAGGAAGTCGATGACCTTGACGGCCATCACGTCGGACAGCGAAAGCACGATGTCGTCCTTGGTCGCCTCCCGCTTGTTCAGCCGGTGCGTGCAGTCGCTCTTCATGAAAACCGAACAGCGGGTGGAAAGGGTGTGGACCGTCGCGGTATCCGGCACCCGGTCGATGTCGTCGAGCTTCATGTCCATGCGGGCCAGCTGCTGCTTGAGGAACTCGCCGGTCCCGCTGGCGCACTTGTTCCCGGAAAAATTGTTGACGATCTTGCCCTCGGAATCGAGGCTGTAGACGATGAGGTCCTCGCCGCCCATGCTCACCACGGCATCGGCCTTGATGCCCAGGTGCCGGAGGGCGGCCTCCGCGCAGAGCGGTTCCAGCGTGCCGGACACCCCGAACATGAAACGGCCCTCGTTCCCGGTAACCAACGCCGGAATCCCCGCCGGCAGCTTCCCCTCGGAAAAGAGCCTCCGCACCGCCATCGGGAAATCCCCTTCATGGGGAACCGAAGCGCTCCATTTCACCTTGGTACCTTCAAGGAGTACCATCTTTAGACTTGTCGAGCCTATGTTAATGCCGATTGTTTCTATCATGACAATTAGTATACAATTATTGCCGAAAGTTAGACAAGACATAAATCACGGAATCGGAACTTTTTGTAACAACGGCCCATGCTGGATGGGCTCAGAGTTTTCTCAGTGTCAACCGAAAGAAGACCAAGAATCTTGGATTACTACGGCGGAACTATGAAAGGGCCTACAGACAGCAAAGTCCGGGGTAAGCTTCCCGCCGGGTGGAAACGCTAGGTGCGTTTCCACCGTCGGCGATTCGGGTTTGCCGCCGGCCGAAAGCACTTACCCACCGCCGACCGGGGGAAAGAGGGCGAGATAATCGCCCTCTTCGAATGTCGCCTGAAGTCCGGCATCTTGGCCTTTCAGGAGAATCAGGGTGGCTTCCTTAACAGGTATGCCCAGGCCGTTCAGCACGTCCAACACCGTCGTTTCGCCGGGCCGGACATCGACCTGGACAACCTTGCCCCTGTTCTCCCGCAAGTACGCAAACAGGCGGACTTCCAGCTTCACTACTTCAATCCCAGCTTGGCGAGCCTTTCCTCGGTGGGAATCCCTTCGGCGTTCCAGCCCCGGGCGGCGTAGTACTGCGGAATCAGTTCCTGCACGCGACTCTTCTGGCCTTCGGAGGGGCCGGCCGGAATCGGTTCGTTCAAGATCCGTTTGGGCAGGGTGTCGTGGCTCTTGGTCAGCCCGGCTTTCAGGTTGAACAGTTTCTCGAGGTTGTAAATCCTTTCGCCGGCTTCCAGAAGGCTCGCCTCGGTAAAGAATTCCTCGCCAAAAACGGCGTTCGCCATGGCGACATAATCCTTCACGCCCAGGCCGAAGGTAGTGAATACGCACAGCCCCAGCGCATCGATCGCCGCCGTCAAATCGTGGAAAACCTTGGCGTATTCCGCCTTGCCTTCCACCGCCGTGCGGTCGAGCTTTTCCGGGTACCCCAAAATCTCGGGGCTGATCATGTAGCCCTTCACGTGGCAGCCACCCCGGTTGCAGGTGGCGTAGGAAACGCCCTGTCCCTGAATCGCCCGCGGATCGTAGGCCGGAAGCTCCATCTTTTTGACGGACATCGAAAGCTCCGGCGCGCCGTATTTTTCGGCAAGGCGGTACGAACCCATCGCCATATCCTTGCCGAAGCCTTCGCCCTTGCCCATCTTTTCCGTCCATTTCACGATGGCGTTCGAATCGCCCCACTTAAGGGAGATTCCGTCGGCCTTGATGTGCTCGTCCTTGATGAAACCCCGCTGGTACAGCTCCATCGCGCAGGCAATGGTCGTTCCGGCGGAAATCGTGTCCAGGCCGTATTCGTTGCACAGTTCGTTGGCCTTGTTGATGGCTTTAAGGTCCTTCACGTCGCAGTCGGAGCCGTAAGCCCAGATCGTCTCGTATTCCGGCCCGCCGATCTCGCGCCCGTCCTCGGATTTGACGACCCTTCCGCACTGAATCGGGCAGGCGAAGCAGCCGGCCTTTTTCACCAGATGCTTTTCGGCAAGGGTTTCCCCGGAAATGTCCTCGGCAGCGGCATAGTAGGATTCCTGATAGTTCTTGGTGGGCAGGGCACCGTTCTGGTTGATGATGTTGACAAGAACCGCCGTCCCGTAACTGGGAAGCCCGTTGCCGGCAACCGGATCGTTCTTCAGTATCTGCGTTTTCTCCCGGGCGATGTCGCGGGCCTTCTCCGGGTCTGCGTATTCGAACTTGCCGCTGCCCAGCGTAACGATGGCCTTTACCTTTTTGGAGCCCAGCACCGCGCCGACTCCGCCCCGGCCGGCGGCCCTGTCCTCGTCGTTCATGACGGCGGATATTCGGGAAAGCGTTTCCCCGGCCGGGCCTATGCACAGCACGCGGATATTCTTGCCGTGTTTTTCCTTCAACGCCTCGGTCGTCGCGATCGTCGTTTTCCCCCAGAGGCCGGATGCGTCCAGCACCTCGACCTTGCCGTCTTCGACAAGAAGATACACGGGCTTTGCCGACGCTCCTTCCAGGACGATGGCGTCATGCCCGGTTTTTTTGAACTCCGCTCCCCAGAAACCGCCGGAATTGGCAAAGGCGATCCCGTCCGTCAAGGGAGATTTGGTG
>WQZW01000301.1 GCA_009780545.1 Treponema sp. | reverse complement strand
GAGGTCGTCCCTGCCATACAGGGCGAGGAAGGCCAGGGGCCGGTTTTCGGCAAAAAGCCCGCGGTAGTTCCGCCGGGCCAGCATGCCGGCAATTTCATCCAGCCTCTGCCCGTCGGCGGGCTCCAGGACCCGAACTTCCCTTGACCAGAAACCGGGCCGGCGTTCCAGGTCGAAGAACGCCGCCGTCCCCTCCATCCTCGGGGCAAAACCGACTTCCACTTCCGCAACCGCCGCACCGAAAATCCCGCGCCGCAGAGCCTCGGCGGAAAGGGCCGTCATGCTCTCGGTTCCGATCTCCCGCCCGGCCGTTCCCCAGCGGACGAAGCTCAGGTCGATCCAGGCGGCCAGTTTTGCGGCAAAGGAATCGGGGGCAAGCATTTCCGGAACGGCAAGGTCGGCCACGGCCATTTCCGGAACGCCGGGCAGCATGCGGTAGGATGCCATCGGCCTTTCGGCGGAAAGCAGGAGCCTTCCTTCGGTAAGCTCCGGGGAATGCCGGCGGAAACCGTAGCGGGCCCCGTCGTAAATGACGCCCAACCGTCCCTGCGTATTGTCCCAGGCGACCGTGGACCGCCTCGGCCGGAAGGGAATGTCCATCGAACCGATTCCGGCCGGGAAGCTGCCCGAGATTCTCAGTTCCGGGAGACCTTCGGGGCCGGAAAATACCGTAAAGGAAAGTTCGGCACCGGAATTCAGCAGGAAAATCGCCGAATCTTCGGTCGTGTTCAGGAATTCCGGCACCGCGGGCCGCAAAACGTTCCCGCCGTCGCGGAAGTAAAAGCCGGGTTCGGGGACTCCGTTGCCGGAATTTGCCCCGGAAGCCTCATCCAGCCTGAATTCGAGCCCGCCGAAGACCACTCCGGTACCGCCGTCAAGGGCGATTTCCCACGAATCGACATTGCCGGCCCCGTTTATCAGCCTTCCGCTCACCGTCATCCCCAGAATCTGCCGGGAAAAACCGCCATAGCGGGCAAACTGTAACGCCCCGAGCAGGACAAAAGCCGACATGGCCACCGCCAAAGCCAGTATCAGCCGCGGAAAAACCTTCTTCCTCATCGAACCTTCTCCTTGCTTCCGAATCCAAGCTGCCTTTGGCGGATTACCCCGCCGGTTTCCCATGCCGGAATTGACCTTTGGCCTTTGTCGGCCGGGTTCGCTCTTTGCCGCAAGGCAAAGGCCGGCTTACCCCGAACGTTGCTATCTGTAGGCCCTTTCAAGTTTCCGCCGTAGAAATTCAAAATTCTTCATTCTTTGTTCTTCTGCTTTCCGACCCGAACTGCCGCGGGTGATTTGGACCACCACTTACCTATCTCCACAAACTACGGTATCTTAAGTATATGCGGAAGTTTCGAGATTGCCAACCGACCGGAAGGGCCGGGATTCTGGGCCTTGTCCTGTTTGCGGTCGTGGCCGGGACGGTGCCGGCGGACACGGACGCGCTGCTGGACGAAATATCCCGGCTGATGGCCGGACGGGACTTCGACGCGGCGCTTCGGCTTTTTGCCGAGATTCCGGACGATTCCGTCGAGATACGGTTGTTGCGGGCTTCGGCCCTGAATGCCGCGGGTCGAACGGCCGAGGCCGCAAAGTTGGCCGGGGAGATCGTCGCCGCCCGGCCGGAAAACATCGACGCGTTGACCATCCTTGCCGACGCCGCCGCCATCGAGGGCCGGGATCGGGACCAGCGCGGTTTCCTGGAGCGGATCCTGCGGGTGGAGCCGGACAACCTTGCCGCCATCTCGGCCCTCGGTTACGGCTCGATCCGTTCCCGGTCGCTGCGGACCGCCGCCGACCATTTCGACCGGGCGCTTGCCATCGACCCGAACCACCCGGAATCGCTGGTCGGTCGGGCCATGATTTACCGTTACGAACGCCGGCCGGCCGAAGCGGAAGTACTTTTGAACCGGGCCATCGCCGGAAACCCGAACTGGGCCGAACCCCTGCATGAACGGGCCAGGCTTTACGGCGGTACCGGTTTTCGCGAGGACGCGCTGGAGGACCTGAACCGGGCAAAGGCCCTGGAACCCGACAATCCCTGGCTATACATCGACGGTGCCGGCATCCTGATGGAGCTCGGCCGCAATGCCGAGGCGGTCGAACAACTGGACCGTGCCATCGCTCTGGCCCCGGAAACCTTCCTCGCCTACGTTCACCGCGCGACGGCACGCGAAGCCCTCGATGACCCGGACGGAGCCGCCGACGACTACCGAACGGTGATGCGGCTCAAGCCGGATTACTACTTTGCCGCCGAAAGCCTCGGGGTGATTTTAATGAAGGAAGGCCGGAACCTGGCCGCCCGGGATGCATTTCTGGCGGCCTTCAGGCAGGCGCCGGGCGAGTTCCGCTATGCCCTGCTGGCCGCGGCGAACTGGATTCGGGAAGCCGGCCCGGCCGATCCGAGGCAGTTTTTGACCCAGACGATCCGCCAGGCCCGGCCAGAATCGCCTGAGTGGTTCCTGCTCCGGCTTTTCCAGGAACAGACCGGGGATGCGACGGTCGCCGCGATGGCGGGCCGGGAGGAAAACTTCGACAACCGGGCGATGCTGCTTTTTTACCTGGCCCTGTACCACGACCTGCGCGGAGAACGGAGGTCGGCCGACAACCTGTTCCTCCAGGCCTGGGAGCTCGACCGACGGGGAACGGTGGAGTGGAACCTCAACCGATGGATACTCGGGCAACGGGGCCTGATTCCGGACCCGACCGAGGAACAATCAACAACCCCGCCATGAATGACGGGTTATGTTGTTTGGGTAAGGTGATTTTCGGAGGGTACATACCCTTTTTAAGCCCTAAAGGGCGGGGTATGTACCCTCCGAAT
>WQZW01000300.1 GCA_009780545.1 Treponema sp. | reverse complement strand
GCGAAAAGCGTGGTTATTCCGGCCCGTACGGGCGGAAGCCCGGCGAATTTGCCCAACGCAAATCGCCGGATATGCCGAAGGCCGGAACGCGGACCGAATTGGCCCGCTCCGGCCCTGTAGCCGAGTATCGTGAGAAGTCGTAGATTTTCGACGGATTTGGAATATTCTCTAGAAAATAATCGATTGCCCACAAACGGGGCTTGACACGAATCTTATCGTGGTTACGGTATAATTGACCGCAGACCGCAGACCGCAGACCGCAGATAAGGGATATTTCGCTCTTCAAAGCCAAGTGCATCATTGGTGCTATTGTAAGATTTTCCGTTCCGGTTGTCTACCCTTCAAACAAAAGCCCCGGAATTCTCGGTTCAAGCTTCATTAAGGTGGGAACGCAAATATTCCAGGCACCGTGTGCCCAGGCAACTTGGATCGATATCAGACGTCTTTGCCTCCCCTTGAAGCAATACGTCGGCCTGACTTCGAGATAAAACCGATGACCATGTAGACAGTCGCTACGATAAAGGCCGCCCAGAAAAGGCATTCGGCCGTCGATCCCGGATGCGAAAAACTCACTCCCGAGGAATTCATCAACTGGCATCCGGTAAGTGGCATGTCCTGGAGGAAAGGGCGGCAAGGATTAAAGCCGCCGGCGTTACCGCAGACCGCAGATAAGGGATATTCCGCTCTTCAAGACCAAATGTATCATTGGTGCCATCGTAGGATTTTTTATCCTGTTTACCCATCCTTCAAATGACAATCAACAACCCCGCCATGAATGGCGGGATATGTACCCTCCGAATACAATCAAGAATCTAAGTTTCTGTAAGTAACCAGGATCGGTGACTGCTACTCGTCCAGATATATCGTGTCCGGCATCTCGATCCGTGTCGTGATTTTAAGGTTTGCCGCCACGATTGCCAGCACCGCGATGGCGGCCACGATCAGCAGAATCCGCCCGGTTTTCTTTTTCATTGCGTCCCCCAAAAGGCCGGCGGATCGCTTCCTTCCACAAGCAATCCGCCGGCCCGCATCTTCCGTCAGTTCTGAGCCGGCCTGTCCTTGACCACCGTTCCGGTAACCACGATGCTTGCCGGCGCCCATATTTGGCCCGTCACCCAGTTGAGTACATACTGAAGGGGGTTCACCGTGTACACCACCTTCACGTTGATTGCCCGGTCGCCGCCCTTATTGGCGATCTCCTTTTTTACCAGGTCGATCACCGCGCCTTCTTTGGCATCCGAGGACAGGTTGAAGAGGTTGCCCCCGCCCGAGGTGCCCAGGAACTTGTTGACCCAGACCGAAGCGCGGAAGTCCCCCAGCACGTCGACAGAACTTCCCGTAAGCGAAACCTCAAGGCCCGTTGCCTGAAAGGTCCTGCACGACATTGCAAACGTAGCCATGCCGACAACCAAAAATACCGCAAGAAATTTTTTCACCCTAAACCCTCTCTTTACGCCAAGATTGACTTCCCGCATACTCGGGAAGGGAAACGGAAACCGTTGGAAGAACCGGCTCCCGTTTCCAATACGAGTTTTCTCGTATCTGAGTGAAGTGTATACCATTATATTAGTAATAGCAAGTGTTCGGTACGAAATTTCTCGTATTATGGCGTATGGGTTTTAGGGAGAATCTGAAGTCCCAGCTTGAGTATTCGGGAATGCCCGTCAAGGAACTGGCGGCCAGGTCGGGAGTGAAAAAGAAAACCATCGACAGCTATCTGGCGGCACGCAACTACACCCCTTCGGCCGAGGCCGCCCTGAGCATAGCCAAGGCCCTGGGCGTTACGGTCGAATACCTGCTGACCGGCACCGGCGACATGAAGGACCGGCCCCTTTCCTCGCTGCACGGCGACATCCAGGAAATCGCCGCCGCCTGCGAGCCCCTAAACCGCAAGGAACGCCACATCATCCTTACCCTTGCCCGCATGTTCAGGGATAAGTGAGGTTCCATCGACCGTCGATCGATGGAACTCGGAGCTTTGCGGAACAAAGCCCCACGCAGTTTTTGACAAGAGTGAAGGACTTCTGATGTCGGCCTAATCCCTGATGACGCAAGGATACCTGGCATTTACTACGCAGGCAATTCCTGTACTTCCACTCCCAAGACTTTCGCCGTCTGTTCCGCATCCTTCATGCCGGTAAGGACCGCCCTGCCGAGGGGCTTTTCGGCGGCGAGGGTTTCCATCGCGCGGGAAAGGTCGGCGGGGGTAAGGGCGGCGAGTTTCTTCAGACGGTCGATGCGGTAGTCGTGGTCGATGCGGGAGAGGAAGCGCATGAAGTCGACCATGCTCTTTTCGGCGGGGCTGCGGGGGCGGACCTCCTTGGCGTAGTAGCCGACCAGGGTTTTGACCAGATCGTCCTCGGCCAGGCCATTCTCGGCCTGGGCGGAAAGGATGGCGGGAAAGGCCTCAAGCGAGCGGAGCGGGCTCGGGTCGCGGTAGGTGCTGAGGCAGAAGCAGCGTTCGAGGCTGTCGTTGCCGGCATCGGCCCCGTAAGCGCCGCCCTTCATCCGGATTTCCTCCCACAGGGCGCCGGAGCTCAGGTGATGGCCGGCGACCGACTCGGCAAGGCTGGCCGGGCTGCCGAACTCCGAGGAACGCAGGGCCATTGCGGCAAAACCCACCTGCAGCGAAGGCGAGGCGAAAACCTCGCAGACCGGCGCCGGGGCGGAATCGGCTTTTTCCGGAACGGCATTTCCCGGTTTCGGCGGGCCGAAGCGGGAGAAGCGGTCGGCGACGGACCGGCCGTTGGCGGCAAGGGCGGCCGCGGAACCGGCGAGGTCCACGATCAGGCCGCCGGAAACCACCTTCCGGCGGAGGG
>WQZW01000299.1 GCA_009780545.1 Treponema sp. | reverse complement strand
TTCCGACCGGGAAATCCTGCCCCTGCTGGAATCGGCCCTGGACGGGGGGAATCCCCGCAGGTGGTACTGGGCGTTGATGGACTACGGCGCGGCCCTGAAGAAACGGGGCCCGAACCCCAACCGCCGCAGCGCTCACTACGTCCGCCAGTCCGGTTTCCGGGGATCGTTCCGCCAGCTTCGGGGCGGCCTCCTCCGGTCCCTGGTCATGCAGGGGCCGGCCCCCGCCGAGGAGCTCCGCGCCCGGCTCGAAACCCCCGCGGAAAAGGCCGATTTCTACCGCGCCCTGGAAACCCTGTGCCGGGAATCGATGGTCGCCGAGGAGGAGGGGATTTATCGGATAAAGGGTTGAACGGTTCCCTGCTCGGAATCGTCTTCGGCCGACAGGACCCGTCTCCCCGGCAACGTCCTCGCGTTGACCCGGATCACCTTGTTATGCGCGGCCTGTATCGACAGGAACGGGGGAGCCTGGCCGAGGAAGTCCACGGCGTACCGGGCGCCGCCGTACCAGGTAAGGCCCTTGGAGCCGTTTCCCGGAGCGGAGGCGTCGTACTGCAGGCGGAAGGTGCCGTCCGGCTCGGCAAGGTCGCCGGCGAAAACCAGGGTGCCGGGGCCGTCGTCGAAGCTGACGGACAGGATTATCCGGCTGTCGGTGATTTCGGTGCGCACGGCCTGGCCCGGCGCGTAGTCGCTGATCAGGATGCCACCTTCGTTACGGCCGGGATTGCCCGGTCCGGGTTCCAGGAATATCCCGCCGAAGAGGTACAGCTGGAAGTACTGGACGGAATTGGCCTGTATCGCGTTGAGCCCCTGGACGGTGGCCACCGTCAGGGGTACGCGGGCGGGACTTGAATCCGCGGGGGGAGTCCGGCAGGCGGGCAGAAGAAGGGCGAACGCACAGACGATCGGGAGAGGTAAGGCTTTCTCCTTCATGCCGGGCCCGCCTATTGAACCCTTCTTCCCCAGAGGGTGCGGTCGTAGATGCGGTCGATGTCCTTCTGGGACAGCCGAATCAGCAGGTAGGGCCTTTCGGTGTAGCGCACCCGGAAAAGCCGGTCGCCGTACTCTATGCTCCCGTCGTCCGGGCGCGGGCCGAAACCGCTCCTGGTCGTGTCCTTCAGGTAGAAAAAACCTTCCGGATTGTTCGCCGTGTTGGCGAACCGCAGGGCATTGTTGGTGTCGTCGAAACTGACCAGAAGAATCAGTTCCTGGTTGGTCGCCTCCAGCCCGATGACCTGGCCTTCGGTCTGGTCGTTGATCGTCAGCACTTCCCGTATGTGGACGTTCTCGAACCTCGGTCCGTAGGAATCGGTGACGACGCTGGTTTCCGTGTTCATCGACTCCAGCGTGATCCTGCCGAACAGGTGCAGCTGGAACCGCTTGAGGTCCTCCTGCATGTTCCCCTGGTTCCCGCTGAACCGCTGAATCGCCGACATCGTCAACGGCACCCGCACGTCGACCTCGGTTTTCGTCAGGGTGATGGGGGCCGGCGTGGTGGTTTCGCACGCGCAGATCGTCAGGGCAAGCGCCATCCCGCAGAAAACCGCCGCCGGCTTCCCGACCTTCACCGTAGAAAACATATAAACCTCCCCGGCAACGCTTGCCGAATTTCATGTCTGCCAACCTCGCCGGTTGGTGTCCCTATTCTGATATTCGGCAGAAAAAGGCCCCGGGTTAACGGGCCGGTTCGAAAAACCGGGAAAGAAATCACGAGGAAGTGATGGACCAAACTTGACCTGGGTGATTTTGCAATGTACAATAAATTGATACGGAAGTGCTTCGGTACGTGTATAATGAAGCATAAAATGATTATGTTTGATACTTGCCTTTTGGCGAGAGATGAATCGAGATGCTCAATGGAGGAACGATGGAAAAGTACAATCCGTATGAGAACGTGGTGGTGATGATCCGGGATGCGGCGGGGAAGCTGGGGCTTAAGGAAAGCTCCTACGTTGCCACGATGTATCCGGAACGGGAACTGAAGGTTTCCTTCCCGGTGCGTATGGACGACGGTTCGGTGAGGATGTTCGAGGGCTACCGCGTGCAGCACTCCAGTTCCCGCGGGCCCTGCAAGGGCGGCATCCGCTTCCATCAGGACGTGGACGAGAACGAGGTCAAGGCGCTTGCCGCCTGGATGACCTTCAAGTGCGCCGTCGTCGGCATTCCCTACGGCGGGGCCAAGGGCGCGGTCAAGGTCGATCCTTCCGAGCTTTCCCGCGGCGAGCTGGAACGCCTTACCCGCCGCTTCACCACGATGATCGCCCCGATCATCGGCCCGGAGCGGGACATTCCGGCCCCGGACGTCAACACCAACGGCGAGGTTATGGCCTGGATCATGGATACCTACAGCATGATCAAGGGCTATGCGATTCCGGGAGTCGTTACCGGCAAACCCTTGGACATCGGCGGTTCGCTCGGGCGGCCCGAGGCCACCGGCCGGGGCGTGATGATCGCCACGAGGGAACTGCTCGCCAAGCTGGGAATGCCGATGAAGGGAGCCAAGGTCGCCATCCAGGGCATGGGCAACGTGGGCAGCATCTCGGCAAAACTGCTCGGCGAACTGGGCGCGTCGGTGATCGCCGTCAGCGACGTTGAAGGCGGCATCTACAAGGAATCCGGCCTGGACATCCCGGACCTGCTGAAGCACCTGGCGACCAAGGGCAATTCCCTGAAGGACTACAAGGGAGCCGGTATTTCCCGGATCAGCAACGGCGAGCTGTTGGCGGTCAAGGCCGACGTGCTTATCCCGGCGGCCATCGAGAACCAGATCAACCGGGACAATGCCGCCGACATCAAGGCAAAGGTCATCGTCGAGGGCGCCAACGGGCCGACCACGGTCGAGGCGGACAAG
>WQZW01000298.1 GCA_009780545.1 Treponema sp. | reverse complement strand
GGCCGCCGCCCGGAGGAAGACCTCGGTCTTGCCGGAACCGGTGATGCCGTACAGGTAGAACATCGGGGCCCGTTTTCCCGTTTTGCCGGATTCCGGCCCGGTGTCGGCTTCGAGGATTGCCTTGAGGGCCGATTCCTGCTCGGCGGAAAGGCTCAAGGGGGGACCGGAGAAGCCGGAGGCGTCGTCCCCGAGCTGGGGGTACTCGCCGCTCCGGCGGCCGGAGGGAATCATCGCCGCGAGCGCCTGGCCCCGGCCGCAGAGGTAGAAGTCGGCGATCCAGCCGGCAAGGTCGATGTCGTCCCGGTCGAAGACGGGCGCGGAATCCACCACCCGGCGGATGGCCTTCACCGCCGATTCCCCGAGGCCGGCCGGCAGTTCGTCCCGCTCGCCGACGATGAAGCCCAGGCTGTCCGCACCCCGCCTGCCGAAGGGAACCATCGCCCGTTTGCCGATTCCGGCAAGGCCCTTCTCGTCGGCCCGGTAGGTGAAGCTGCGGTCGCCCGGGATGTCGAAGACCAGATCGTACCAGGTCGGCACCTAGGCTTCCTTTTCGGAATCCAGCGGACAGCCGGAATCGAGGGCGGACTTCAGCAGCTTGAGGTCCTCCCAGGCCGGCCGGCGGTACTCGTCGTTGCGGAGGATGGCGCTGGGATGGTAGGTGGCCAGGGCGGGGATTCGCAGGCCGGCGATGTCGAGTTCGGTGATCCTGCCCCGGAGCCGGCCCAGGGATTCCCCGGAACGGAGGACGATGCCGGCGGCGATCCGGCCCATGCAGAGGATGAAGGCCGGCCGGAGCAGGGCGATCTGCCGGTGAAGGAAGGGAAGGCAGGCCGCGGTCTCGTCGTCCATGGGGTCCCGGTTTCCCGGAGGCCGGCACTTGACGATGTTGGCGATGAAGCAGTTCTCCTCTCGGGAAAGTCCGATGGCGGCGAGCATCTTGTCCAGGAGCCGGCCGGCCGGACCCACGAAAGGCCGGCCGGAAGCGTCCTCCTCGGCCCCCGGCCCTTCCCCGATCACCAGTACCAGCGGGCTTTCGGCCCCCTCGCCCGGAACCGCCCGTTTCCGGCCTTGGGCAAGCCGGCAGGCGGCGCAGGTTTCCAGTTCCCGGGCTATGGATTGGAGGTCGTCCTCGGCAGGTTCGGCGGTCGGGAGTTCGACCGGGATTTCGGCCGAAATTTCGGCGTCGTCGGTAAAGTCGTAGGTCGGGGGCTTCGGCCCGTAGCCTCCCCGGGCCGAGGCTCCGGCCGCGTCGAGGAAGCGGGCAAGGGAGGTCTTTTCTGCGGCGGTCATGGTACCATTGAACCGGAAGAAGGGGGGAAGGGCAACTGGTCCAATCTCCTGCGGATATTGGACACGGAGAATTCCTGTCCTCCATAGGATGACAGGAATTCTCCACGCATTAATCGGGCGGGGGTAAAGTTTCACGGCATTTGCCAACCGGGCGATGCGCGGAAGATTGCCGGGTTCCGCAAGGGATCGGACCGGCTTGTAAATTTTATCCTTTTCCTATTATGCTGTCCCTGGAACGCCTGATTTGGAAGGAAAATCTTGGACGACTTTATCGCAATCGACTTCGAGACGGGAAACTGCTCGCCTGCAAGCGCCATTTCGGTGGGGCTGGTGCGGTACCGGGATTTCCGGGAGGCGGAAAGTTTTTACTCGCTGATCCGGCCGCCGGAACTGTACATCCTGCCGGACTTTACCCGGATCCACGGACTTACCGTCGCCGATGTCAGGGACGCGCCTGACTTTCGGGAAGTCTGGGAATCCGGCCTGCGGGACTTTATTGGGGAACTGCCGCTGGTGGCCCACAATGCGTCCTTCGACATGAAGGTGCTGGGTTCGACCCTGGCGCATCACGGCATCGGCCTTCGCGGGCAGCGGTACTTCTGCTCGCTGGCCCTGGCCCGGAAGGTCTGGCCGGAGCTGCCCTCCCGCTCGCTGCCGGCGCTGGGCAGCGAGTTCGGCATTCGGTACGAGGCCCACAACGCCCTGGCCGATGCCCGGACCTGCGGCAAGGTCGTTCTCCTGGGACTTCGGGCCGTCGCCGACCGGAAAGGGCCGGATGCGGGGATCGCTCTGGAGGAGACCTTGCGGGAAGCAAAGGTTTGGATGAAGACGTTGGATGCGTGAGCCTGGGAACGTGGCACCTTGCCGGGTATCGGCTTTCGGGAATGCCGCCGGTGTAGCCGGCGGAGTGGAGTTTTGCGCGGCAAAACTCCGAATCCAATGTGGCACCTTGCCGGGCATCGGCTTTCGGGAATGCCGCCGGTGTAGCCGGCGGAGTGGAGTTTTGCGCGGCAAAACTCCGAATCCAATCGGCCTTTGGCCGATTGGATCGGGGCGTTGCGGGGTGGAACCCCGCTCGGGGGGTAGTGGAAGACGAACTTTGCCGGTTTCCGGCAAAGTTTGGCTGGAACGAAGGGGGGTTTGACCCCCCTCCATGGGGATTGATCTTCTTAGGTACTTATTAATAGAGGGAAATATGCAGAAGCAAAAGGAAAGTTGGAAGGCGTTGATTGCCGAGACCCTGAACGGCCTTGCCGAGGGGATCAAGCTGGAGGGCAAGGACATCGCGGCCGGGAGCCCGCCGAGCCCGGAGATGGGGGACCTGGGGTTTCCCATGTTCGCCTACGCCAAGGCGCTCCGGAAGTCGCCGAAGGAAGTGGCGGACCTGGTGGCCGAGGCGCTTTCCGGCAAGGATACGGCCGCGCTCGGCGGGTTCCGGGCCGAGGGTCCCTACCTCAACGTTACCCTGAACCGGCCGGAGGTGGCAGGCGACCTGCTTTCCGCGATCTTCGATGGCGGGGACGGCGGCTTTCCCTTTGCGAGGCCGGGGACCATGGCCGGCAAG
>WQZW01000297.1 GCA_009780545.1 Treponema sp. | reverse complement strand
TGCCGTCGGAAGTCCTGACACGGTATTTAACCGCAAGAAGCCCCTCGCCGTACTTGGTCGCGATACCGAACAGGCCGGTTATCCAGAGCCAGAAGATGGCTCCCGGGCCGCCCAGGTATATCGCCATCGCCACGCCGACGATGTTGCCCGTGCCCAGCGTGGCCGCCAGTGCCGTCTGCAGCGCGCCGAACTGGCTTACGTCGCCGGCGGCTCCGGGATCCTTGGTGACGGAGGGTTTCAGGGCCTTGAAGGTGAACCTTTGGATGAACCTCAGGCGGAACGTGAGGAACAGGTGCGTTCCCAGCAGCAGCACGAGCATCGGCGGGCCCCACACGACGCCGTTCACCGCCGAGATCACTTTGTCAATCGCATCGATCATTGAATTGCCTCCTAATACCACCAGTGTATTACGTTTCGCCGAAAAGTCAAGAAAAATATGCGCGTCGCGGGATCGATTTTTTTTGACGGGATCGGCCCAAGGAAACGCCGGCCGAATCCCGGCGGGCCGGTCATATACCGCGGCCTTCCTACCGATAATGAGATATGCGAAAGTTCCGTCAAGCCCTGTGCGTCCTGCTGTTGGCCCTGTCGCCGCTGCCGGCGTCGCTGTTCCCGCAGGACCTGAACCTCGCGCCGGAGGACCTGCTGATCGAGCTCCGCTCGGACGGCGGCTTCCACCTGTTCATCCGCCACAAGCCGGACATTTCCTCGGTGCTGATCACCGAGACGACCCGCGACCCGGAGTTCCGCGAGGCCAACTTCGCCTACCGCGCGGCCGAACGCAACGATATCAACGGCGACGAGATCCGCCTCATCGACGGCATCCCCATTTCCTCCGAAAGCGGCATCCATTCGCTCATTTCCTCCACCCCTGTCTGGCACCCGACCCTGGGATGGGCCTTCCACATCTACATTCCCACGGTGCTGTACTACGGGAACGAGGGGGGCAGGCACGGCGAGGTTACGGTCGGCAACGGCACCTACCTGAACATCCGCGCCTTCTACTACGCCCATGCCGACTACCGGGGTCCCTTCTACGACAATCCCTTCGTCGTCAACGTCTCCCAGGAACCGGAACGGCCGGACGAGGCGAACTACGTGCCCCAGACGGTGGCTTCCTTTACCGAGGTCGCCGGCCCGGCACGGACCGTCCTCCTGTCCACTCCGGCGGAGATGATGGCCCGTATCGCCGGCATCCTGCGGGAGGAGGAAGGGGCGGTCGATCTGGTGATCTGCCTGGACGTTACCTCCTCGATGAGGCCGTTCTTCGGCGAGATTCGGCAGAAACTGGTGCCCATGCTGCGGGATATGGTCGCGGACTTCGACTCGATACGGATCGGGATGGTGTTCTACAAGGACTATTCGGACGAATTCCTGAACCGGCTGCTTCCCTTCACCTCGGACTTCAACGTCCTGCAGGGGGCGATCGACACCGTGCGTGTCGGCGGCGGCGGCGACATGCCGGAGGCCGTGGACGAGGCCCTGTACGCCGGGGCCAGCCGCTTCCCATGGGAAGCCGAAAGCCGGATAATGATCCTGATCGGGGACGCGCCGCCGCATCCCCGCCCCCGGGGGAGGATCACCCGCGAGATGGTGCAGGCCGAGCTTGCCCGGCAGGACATCCGTGTCCATTCCATCGTCCTTCCCCATCCCTAAGGAAGCACTGACCAAATCCCGATGCCGGGATTTGGTCGGTGCTACTTACCCGTTCCTGAGGAACGAAGTGAAGCAGGAACTAAGGGAAGCGCTGAATTTCCTATTAAATCAGCGCTTCCCTGACGGCGGGCGAACAAGGAGGAAACGATGAGCAGGCTGAGGGAAACCGGGCTGTTGGTCTATCCCACCCGTTCCAGGCGCTCGGGCGGCCTGTCGGTGGGGATCAACCTGTTCCCCGACGCCAAGGTCTGTTCCTTCGACTGCCCGTACTGCGAGGTATTCCCCTTTTCCAACAAGGCCGGCTTTTCCCTCCAAAGGCTGGAAACCGAACTCCGCGAAACGCTGAGGGCCGCGCTCGAAGGGAACGAGCCGATTCGGGACATCGCGTTCTCGGGCAGCGGCGAGCCGACCCTTTCCCCGGAATTCCCGGCCGCCCTTGCCCTGGTCGCCGGAATCCGGCGGGAACTGGTTCCGGCCGCGAGGCTCGTGCTGATCACCTGCGGGACCGGCCTTCTGCGGGAAGACACCTTCGGCCTCCTCCGGGACGCGGCCCTGGGACCCGACGCCCTGGACGTCTGGTTGAAGATCGACGCCGGAACCGAGGACTGGTACCGGACGATCAACCGCGGCGCCGTTTCCCACGGGGAACTGCTGGAAGGGGCGAGGCGGTTCGTCGCCGCCGCCCCGGCGACGATCCAGAGCATGCTCTGCAGGATCGGGGATGCGGAACCGGGCCCGGAGGAAGCGGCGGCCTGGGAACGGCTCCTGGTCGAACTGGCCGGCATTTCAGGCGGCCGGATACGCAGGGTACAGGTCTACGGCAAATCCCGCCCTTCCCCCGAGGACGCCGCCGTCTTTCCCCTGCCGCCGGAAGCCCTGCACCGCCGCGCCGATTCCCTGCGCCGGGCCCTGGCCGGCCTCGGCGAAGCCGGACGCATCCCGGTGGAAGTCTACCTTTAACAGGGGTGGAGTTTTGCTCCGCAAATCTCCTTAGTCCAAGCTACCAAGGACCAAAGCGTGGAGTTTTGCGAAGCAAAACTCCCCAGTCCAAACGGCTGAAGGCCGTTTGGACCATTGACCTTTTTTCGGAAAACCGGTACCCTGATTTCGACCGAATGCTAAAATTCGGCCAAACACACTTGACAAGTAAGGAGAACGTAAAGATGACGACTTTCGACCCGGATCAGTTTACCCCCCCCCC
>WQZW01000296.1 GCA_009780545.1 Treponema sp. | reverse complement strand
GCGCTGTTGATGCAGTAACGGAGGCCGCCCGATTCCCGGGGCCCGTCGTTGAAGACATGGCCGAGGTGGACTTTTCCCACGGCATGCGGCGGGTCGAAGTCCTGAAGCTCGGCGACCAGGCCGGAGGCAATGGGGCGGGAGAAGCTGGGCCAGCCGCTGTCGGACTTGAACTTGTCGGTGGAGACGAACAGGGGTTCGCCGGTGGTGATGTCCACGTAGATGCCGGGCTCGTAGGTGGCGAAATATTCGTTGGCGAAGGGCGGTTCGGTGGCGTTCCGCTGGGTAACCTCGAACTGCATTGCGGTGAGCTTTGCCATAAAAGCTTCGCGGTCGCCGTAACGCCTGGTCTCCCGATCGACCGCCCGGCTTGCCTCGGCGAAATGCCCGGCCTCGATATGGCAGTAGCCGGCGGGATTTTTCTCAAGGTACCTTTGGTGGTACTCCTCGGCAAGGAAGAAATGGTCCAGAGGTTTGACCTCGACGGCCAAAGGCTGCCGGTAGTTTTTTTGCAGGCCGGCCAGCGAGGCGCGGATCACGGCCTCGTCGGCCCGGTCCTCGAAATAGACGCCGGTGCGGTACTGCGTGCCGACATCGTTGCCCTGCCTGTTCACCGAAACCGGATCGATGACCTTGTAGTACATGTCCAGCAGGAAGGAAAGGCCGATCAGTTTGGGATCGTAGTCGATCCGGACCGTTTCCGCATGGCCGGAATTCCGGTAGACCACGTCCTCGTAGCGGGGATTGGTCGTGCGTCCGTTGGCATAGCCTACCGCCGTGGCCTGAACCCCCGGAATCAGGGCGAAGTACTTCTCCGTGCCCCAAAAACACCCGCCGGCCAGGTAAATCGTTTTGACTTCCCCCCGAATCTCGCCGGAAACCCCGGAAGCACTTCCGGAAAACGAGGAAGCCCGGTTCGCCCCCATGTAATCCGACCTGCCGGAACCTTCCGCCCGCCGGCATCCGGCCAGGGCGGAAGCGACCATAAGAATTATAGCAATGTATTTCATATTGCACCTTCAAAGTATAGTATGCCGGGTTTTGGGGGATGTGTCAAGGATTTTTGGGGAAAAATTGGTAATTCTCCGCCCGTTTGCCTTGGCGGTTGAAGCGTGGGATTTTTCGCGAATATCCCGATTCGGTCATCATCCGGATGATGGACCGTATCTTAAAAAAAGCCTTTGTCCGGCTCGATAACATAAGGTAATAGCTTTTTCATTTTATATTTGACATATTTCAAGAAACATAATATGATCAAGGAATGCGACGGAAAAATATCCTTGCCCGTAAATGGATAAGAAGGGAGGATCGTGCCGTCCATCGGCAAATATCCTTTGCTAAGGATGTTTGCGTTCGGACAAAAACCTTATGATGACCGGGAGATTCAGTATGAAAAAATCGTTCGTATCCCTTGTTATGGGTACCTTTGCCTTGTTTATGGGATGTGCGACAACCGTCGGCTACAATGGCAACGCACAGGATTACGGCGGTAATAATGTGAACGGCCATACCATGGGGGAAATTCAGTCCTACATGCGAATGGGATTGCCAGTCATGGGATTATTGGTTACCAGGGAGGCGGCAACGTACATAGGGACGCCCTACGCATCCCCGCCGAACGTGCCGGCAACGTTCGACTGTTCTTCGTTTATCAACTATGTCTATGCCCGGTTCGGTTACGCCCTACCTTCGGTAACTTCCGCCATCGGCAACTCGGGAAAGAGAATTTCCTGGGAGGAGGCGCTGCCCGGGGATATTTTAATTTTTTCAAGGACGCGGGGTAGCACGGTTATCGATCATGCCGCGATACTGTGGAAAAAAAGCGACAACGGCGAACTGGTCGGCTCGTGGATCATTCACGCCGCCTCCGTCAATACCGGCCAGTCCATGCACCGAGGCAACCCCACCTCCAGAACCGGAGTCGTACTTACGGAACTAGGCCGCAGGGGAGACGGCATTCCCGACAACGAATACTTTTACCAACGGTACATGTATACCATCCGTGTCCTGAAAAATTAGGCGGCCGCCGTTAATTTTCTAGGTTCCGGGCCACTGTTTTCTAGAGAAGGATGATGTGAACCTACGCAAAAAAACAAACAATCTTGAAATACCTACGTCCCGCAAAACGTCGCATACCGTCCCGCACCCGGATCCGGCGGAATCGAGTACTCCTCCGATTCCTCAAATGGCTTTTCCAGAACCGTAAGCAACTTCCGCATCACCGACAAATTCCCATTACCCGCCGCACTAAGCGCTTCCTCTACCCACTGATTTCTCGGGATCACTGCAGGATCACGCTTGCTCATCATCAAAGCGATCTCCTCCGTAGTTTGTCTTTGCCGCAGAAGTCTTGATTGCCAATTCCTATTCCAATCTGCAAAGCCCGAAAGTTTATGCAGGCGAGATGCTTTATTCCCGGGAATAAGCAAGCGGAATGTGTATGTGTAATCGAGCTTGTGTTCCCACATCAAAGCAAGCAAACTATTCACCAGCATCTCATCATCATCTTCCGCATTAACAAGACCGAGTTTAGCACGCATTCCATTAAGCCAACATTCTTGGTAATGCTTCCGGTAAGTATCCTTCTTTTTTCCCTCCGTGTAACTCCAAGGCCAATCCGCCGCAGGTGGATTGGCCTGTCCTCCGTTGTTAAAAATTCTTCGAGTTTTTCTGAAGATTGATTTCCGTGTTTCTGTGCAAGATGTTCTTGCGTATGCCGTCACCTCGTGGTATAATCGAACAATGGCACACAAAGACCTTTATATAGTAGACAATGCCACTCCCGAACGTTCGGTAAAAAAATACCTCAACGAGTGGTGCGCGATTTCGCGGCAGATGGACATTGCCACGGGGTATTTCGAGATCGGCGGC
>WQZW01000295.1 GCA_009780545.1 Treponema sp. | reverse complement strand
CCGGCATCCCGGCCTTCCTGCTGGAGCCGGACCTCGACGGGGAAATCCTGGAGGTGCTGCTTCGGCACCGGGCCGACATCGTCTTCCTCGCCGGTTATTTGAAGAAGATAGGCCCGGCGGTGCTTTCCGCCTTCGGGGGCCGCATCTTCAACATCCATCCCTCGCTGCTGCCCAGGCATGGGGGCCGGGGAATGTACGGGATCAACGTCCACCGGGCGGTCCTGGCCTCGGGCGAAACCGAGACCGGCATCACCATCCACCGGGTAAGCGCCGAGTACGACACCGGCCCGATCGTCGCCCAAAGGAAGGTGCCGGTCCTGCCGGAGGACACGCCTGAAAGCCTGGCCGCAAGGGTCCTTGCCGAGGAACACCGGTTTATCGTGGAGGTTCTCGGGGGAATGCTCCGGCATCCGGAGGACGGCGGAACGCCGGGAACTCCGCCGCGACGGAATTGAGCCGGTCCGCCTGCCCTTTGGGATACGCATAGCCGTTATACGCATTCTGCATATCCCGTATGTAAACGTAATTTTTAATGTCGGTGCTGGAAATAAATGTTTTGCCTAAATAAACATAAAAAATTTTGTCGGCAGTATAAATAATGACACCGATTTTAATATTGCCGGCATATAGATATGTCCAAATATCTCCGTCAAAAACTCCGCCGGTTGGAAACGCCTTGTCATCTGTCGTGTAAACGTCGGTGTAGAAAATACTGACGCCCTTACCGGAAACGGTGAACGTGCTTTCGCCGAGTGCCGAAACGGCATTCGGCACGGCAGCATTTTTGACATCTTTCCAGTCTCCGCCGGCGAACCGGTATTTTTCGGCAACCGTGGGCCAGGTCGGTCCCGGTTCCTTGAGGCAGGCGGTCAATCCGGCAAGCAACGCAACGAGGACGATCGCAATTCTTCCGGACGTGCTTTTTTGTTTTGAAAATTTCCTTGAAAATGAAAGCGACATACGGAAAATCGCGCCCAAATGGAGGCGCGGCGTTTTTCCGAAAGGGCGGAAAACAGGTACTTTAGGGGGGTTGACATTGTTGTCAGCAAATGATACAATTGACTGATTGACTGATTGGGGCGAATGCCGTCCGTAGGGAAATTTGGCTGCCCTGAAACTGCCACAACTTTCATACACTGCCCAATATACCGAATTCCGCAAGCCATGTCAAGGGAAAATGCGGAATTTTGCAATTTTTCCGTTTTTTGCGGCATCCGCCCCGTGCGGCACTAAAGCAAATCGGGTTTTCCTTCCATATAGTAGGTATGAAAAGGTATTCGATCTACGCCGACGGCCTGCGGACGGATTCTTTCCGCGGGACGGGGAAGGGCGGGTTTCCCGGGGAGGGCCTTGCCCGGGAACTTATGGAAGAAAAAGGCGTCGCGGCCCTTTCGGATGGGCAGCTGCTGTCGGTCATCCTCAATACCGGTCGGGAAAGGATTTCCGGGCCGGTGACGGAGGGGCTTTTGGATCTGCTGGACAGGGTGCCGGGCGTTCTCCCGACCGAAAGGCTTGCCGGGCTTCCGGGGCTGGGATCCGCGGGAGCCGGGGTGGTTTCGGCCATGCTGGAGTTCGGGAGGCGGCGCTGGGGAAACCTGGGCTGCACGGTCAAGGGCCCGGAGGAAATATTTTCGGTGGTCAGGCACAATGCCGACAGGAAGCAGGAACGTTTTTTGTCCGTCTCGCTGAACGGGGCCCACGAGCTTATCGCCGTCCGGGTGCTTACGGTCGGGCTGGTCAACCGCACGATCATCCATCCCAGGGAAGTCTTCGCCGACCTGATCCAGGACCGGGCCGCCGCCTTCGCCGTTGCCCACAACCATCCTTCCTGCCGGCTTTCCCCCTCGGCCGACGACGACGAGGTAACCGGGCGCCTGGCGAAGGCCGCGAAGATACTCGGGATCAACTTCCTGGATCACATCATTTTTTCCCCCACCGATTTTTACAGCTACAGGCAGAACAAAAAGCTCGGTGACGGCACCGCAGGCAAAACAAAAAAACGCGAACCGCCCGACTTCGGGGAAACCGACGAATTCAGGCTGGAACTGCAGGCCCTTATCGGCGGTCTCCAGTCCGCGGAGGAAGACGGAATTCCGGGATCCCTCGATTAACCGAAAGATTCGGCGATTCCCCGTACCTTGACATGAGGGAGTAAACGCATGAAGATTTGCCCGTGCCTCCGCCGGAACCGGTAAATGCATGGAGATTTGCCCGTGCCTCCGCCGGAACCGGTAAACGCATGGAGATTTGCCCCGCAAATCTCCCCAGCCCAAACTACCCTCAGGTAGTTTGGGCTCCGCACCTTGGCCCGAGGGAATAAACGCGCGGAGATTTGCCTGTGCCTCCGCCGGAACCGGTAAACGCATGGAGATTTGCCCCGCAAATCTCCCCAGCCCAAACTACCTTCAGGTAGTTTGGGCCGCCCTCTAGCACAACTTGACGTTCCAGTGTAAGGTTTAGGGAGGGGGACGGCTATGAAAAAATATGTGCTTGCCTGCGTGTTGACCGTCGCGGCGGTTGCGGCCTGGGGCCAGGAGTACAGCCCGGAGAAGGACTTCAGGGTGGAGACGGTTCGGGGCGGGGTGGCCATCGTTGAGTACTTGGGAAAGGCCACCACGGTGAACATTCCGCCGAAAATCGGCAACCAGTCGGTCCACAGGATCGAGCCCTGGGCCTTTGCCGGCACCAGGCTCGTGTCGGTAACCATCCCCAACGGAGTGGTTGCCATCGGGGAATGGGCCTTTGCCGCCAACCGCCTGACCTCCGTGACCATCCCGGCCAGCGTTACCTCCATCGGGGACGAGGCCTTTGCCGGCAACGACCTTTCCTCGGTTACCGTTCCCAGGGGCGCCGTCCTCGGGGTTCGGGT
>WQZW01000294.1 GCA_009780545.1 Treponema sp. | reverse complement strand
TCGGGCGGCAAAAAGCCCAACAGCTCGATGCAGGTTGCCGCTATCGAGCTTATTCCCAGGCCTTCCCGCAGCGAGCCTTCGCCGGGTTCGGCCGGGTATTCGTCCTGCCGGCAGGGGTCGAAGACCAGGCAGGGAACCGGGTTCAGGCTGTGGCTGGTTTTGGCTTTCGGGCTGCCGTCTTCCTTCAGGATGACCTTTCCGGTTTTCTTGTCGTGCTCGTACATGTCGTCGGCGTTGCCATGGTCGGCGGTAAGGAGGAGGATTCCGCCTGAGCGTTCCACCTCGGCGGCGATCCTTCCCAGTTGGATGTCCATGGCCTCCAGCGAGCAGACCACCGAGCGATAGACGCCGGAATGCCCGACCATGTCGCCGTTGGGGAAGTTGATCCGGATGAAATCCTGCTTCCCGGAAGCGATGGCGGCGACGGCCACGTCGGCGATCTCGGCGCACTTCATCCAGGGCCGCTGCTCGAAGGGCACCAGGTCGCTTTTCAGCTCGACGTATTCCTCCAGTTCCGGGTCGAACTTGCCGGAACGGTTGCCGTTGAAAAAGTAGGTAACGTGCCCGAACTTCTGCGTTTCCGACACGGCAAGGCTGCGCACGCCGGAAGCGGCAAGGTACTCGCCCAGGGTGCGGTCTATGGCAGGCGGGCTCACCAGGAAGCGCCTCGGGACATGCAGGTCGCCGTCGTACTCCATCATCCCGGCGTACCGGACCTCGGGCCGGCGGCCGCGGTCGAAATGGGGAAAATCCTCCTGTTCGAAAGCGGCGGTGATTTCCAGCGAACGGTCGCCCCGAAAGTTGAAGAAGATCACCGAATCGCCGTCCTCGATCGTGCCGACCGGCTTTCCGTCCTTGGCCACCACGAATTCCTTGAGGTCCTGGTCGATGACTCCGGGATTCTCTTCCCGCAAGACCCGAACCGCCTCCGCCGCCGAGCCGAACTGCCGGGCCGTTCCCAGAACATGGGTCTTCCAGCCCCGTTCCACCATCGCCCAGTCCGCACCGTAGCGGTCCATGGTGATCCACATCCGGCCGCCGCCGGAAGCGATGCGGGCGTCGAAGCCGGGACTGGAAGCCGCCGCCAGGAAGTCCTGGAACGGCTCGACGTACTCCAGGGCGCTGGTCTCGCCCACGTCCCGGCCGTCCAGAAGGGCATGTATCCGCACCCGCTTTACCCCGTCCGCCTTCGCCCGCAGCACCATTGCCTTCAAATGTTCGATATGGCTGTGAACGTTGCCGTCCGAAAGCAGCCCGATGAAGTGCAGGGTCCGGCCTTCGCCGTTTGTCCCGGCAACCAGCTCCTGCCATGCCCGGCCTTGGAACAGGCTGCCGTCGGCGATGGCCCGGGAAACCAGGGCCGCCCCCTGATCGAAAACCCGTCCGCAGCCCATGGCGTTGTGCCCCACCTCGCTGTTGCCCATGTCGTCGTCGGAGGGCAGCCCCACGGCCTTTCCGTGGGCCAGAAGCCGGGTATGCGGCGAGGCGGCCTTGATCCGGTCGAAGTTCGGCATCCTCGCATCGGCGACCGCGTCCCCTTCCGGGTACTTCCCGTAACCGACCCCGTCCATGATCACCAGGACCACCGGCCCCTTCCGCCCCTTCCAGGCCGGGTTTTTCCTCAAAGCTTCCATTATATGCCCTCCGTTTGCGATTTCGGCCCGGCGACAAGCCCGATGCCGGAAGCCGGGCCTTCATGCTACAGGCGGATCGGGGCTTTGTCTACGCTTTTACGAGGAAAGCCAAAGAGAAGAGGTTATGAAAACTACGGTGGAGGTAGGTAAGGGCCTACATGATTTCAGATATGCCTCCGGTCCGCCCCAATCTGCCGAAGGCAGCTTGGATTAGGGGTTTGCCGGCGGCAGGATAGCCCTCAAGCCGGATTTGATTATCTTTTCTTGAATTGCACTGTTCATCTTGACAAGCCTACCTGCCGCGAATTAGTATTGTATTCGGAAAGGTTGGGGCCGGGCGATGTTTCCGGTTCGCCTAGGGCTTTGTTTTACGGGGGAACTATGAGAGGATTCGTGGCGTTTTTGGCCGTTTCGGTTCTGCTGACGATACCGGGACAGGTTTTTGGCCAGCGGGGCGGCAGGTCCGGCGATACCATCGAGATCAGGGTTGCGTCTCCCCTGCCCAGAAACTCCGACTGGGGCAGGACGCTGGACCGCATCGCCGGGGAATGGACTCGGGTTTCAGGCGGCTCGGTTCAGGCACGGATCATCCATGACGGGCTTGAAGGCGGCGAGACGCGGATGCTTTCCTCCCTCGCCTCGAACAACATACAGGCGGCCCTTTTTACCTCGATGGGGCTTGCGGAAATCATCCCCGAGGTGATGAACCTCAGCGTTCCCTTCAATATCAGGGACGACGACGAGCTGGAAGTGGTACTTGCCGAGATTCTGCCCTTCCTTGAATCGAGGGCCGAAGGTACCGGCTTTGTCGTGCTTGCCTGGTCGAAGGCCGGCTGGGTGAACATTTTCTCCCGGGACCCGGTATTCGAACCCAACGACCTTCGCCGTATGCGGGTGGCGACCAGCGCCGAGGCGGAGGACACGAACGCCGTCTTTCGGAACATGGGCTTTACCCTGGTGGAATCCGAGCTTACCAACCTGGGTACCATGCTGGCAAACAATACCGTCAACGCCATCTACCAGTCGCCGGCCGCCGTTGCGCCGTTGGGCCTGCACCGGCACCTGAACAACATGCTCGACCTGCCCGTTGCCCCCTTTATGGGAGGCCTGGTCCTCAACCGGGTTACCTGGAACAGGCTGGGGCCGGATATGCAGAAACAGTTGATGGACGTTACCCGGCGGATAGCCGCCGACTTCGATGCGGCCATGCCCCGGACGGTGGCCAATGCCGTTACCACGATGC
>WQZW01000293.1 GCA_009780545.1 Treponema sp. | reverse complement strand
GCCGTAGGCCGAGGCGGCAAGGTCGCGCTGCCAGATCGGGTCGAAGCCTTCCAGGGCGGCCAAGGCCAAGGCGGTCTCGGTTCCCAGCAATGCCCGTTCCAGGTCGTAGGCGGAGGCGGCCGCCGGAATGATCGCCGTCTCGAAATGCCGGGCCCGGTTCAGGTACAGGACGGCCCGATTCGGGTAGGCCTTGAAGGCCCCGAAAAGCTGCAGGAAACGGGATATGGGGGGAGCCTCCTCCTCGGCGGCCGGCTTTGCCGCCGCAACCCGGTCGTAGGCACGGGAAGCGGCAAGGGCGTACTTTCCGAACAGGTGCCGGTGGACCGAGGCGTAAAAACGGTGGCGCAGGCGGGCAAGGCCGCGATCGAACCGGTCCTTGGGGGTACGGTCCGGCAGGAAACGGCCGGCCTCGGCCAGGGAGGAATGAATTTCGGTAAGGGCTTCGTGGACGTCGGCGTAGTAGCGGTCCGGGCTTATCCCGTAGTTGGCCATCCAGGACGTGTCGGCGGCCCGAAGGGCGGACTCGGCATTCAGCAAGGCTTCGGTCAGGCGGCCGGAAGCGAGGTGCAGGGTGGCCAGGCTGAGGCGGGAAAGCGGGGTGGTATCGACATCCTGGGCCGAGGCGAAGTCGGCGGTCGCCCCGGAAAGGTCCATCTGCCGCATCAAAAGTTCCCCCCGAACCAGGAAGCCGGAGGAGCGCCGCATGGCGGTAAGCGAGGCGTTGGCCTCCCGCAGGGCAAGGTCGTACCGGTAAAAGCGGGATTCCAGGATCGACAGGTTGTAGTGGGCCACGGCAAGGAAGGAACGGGACGAGGCGCTGAGATCGATCGCCGTCCGGTACCAATACCGGCTTTCCTCGTAACGGAACATCTCCGAATAGACCGTCCCCAGGGCCATGGCGAGGTCCTGGTTCACCCCGAACTGCTCGATCGCGGCGACCAACAGCCGTTCCCCGTCGGTCAGCCGATGCACCTTGAAGTACATCCATCCCAGGTTCGAAATCGCCTGCAGGTTCTCCGGCTCTATCTCCAGAAGCCGCCGGAGCAGGATCACCGCCTCGCGATCCCGGTTCAGAAGGCCGGCGGTATTGGCCTTCGACTGCAACGCCCCGGCGTGGAAGGGATCGATCGCCAGCGTCCGGGAGAATTCGTCCCAGGCAAGGCCGTACAGCGACTTCCGGTAGTACAGGTTGCCCAGGGCCAGCGGAAACCTCACGTCATCCGGAAAAGAGGCGCTTCCTTCCTTATACAGGGTGATCGCCCGATCCCAGTTTTCCGCATACTCCGCGCTCAGGGCATCCCGGAAAAGGCCGACGGCATCCCGGGGAACGCCCTCCTCCGGCGTTTCCTGCGCCTTTCCCGAACCGGAAGCGGTCAGGCAGATCAGCACCAGGGCGAGGAGCGGGGGCAGAAGCGGGGATTTGGCCGGCAGGATCAGGGCAAGCGGCGGCAGAAGCCAGGCAAGGAGCCTTCTTCCGGGGGAAACGGCCTTGGCGTAGGACAGGCCGAAGCGGCCGTAATCGGCTTGCAGGGCGAGGAAGTCCTCTTCGGCGTAGGTCGGGGCGAAGCGGGCGGCGGAGGCTGCCAGGTACAGGCCGTAGATTCCGGGGATGCGGGCTTCCGTTCCGGCGGCCCACTCGGATTGGGGGCGCCGGCCTGGACAGCCGAGGCCGGCGAGCCGCATCCGCCGCAGGGCATGCCGGTACAGGGCCAGTGCCTTTGCCCGTCCGGCCTTCCGGAATCGGCTTTCCATGAAGGGCCCGCAGCGGATGGCCAGGAACAGGAGGGCAAGGCAGGCGATGCCTATCGGCAGGGCGAGCTTTCGCAGGGCGGCGATTCCGGCACGGGCAAGCGCGGCGGCCGGATTCACCGACTCGGCCTCTTCCGCCCCGAACCTGGCCCGCAGGTTTCCCCGATTTTCCAGGATCTCCCGCATCAGCCGTTCCAGCAGGTCGGGATCGGTTCCGGATGAGAAGTTGAACTCCTCGTCCTCGGCAAGGTTGGCGGTGGTGGGATCGAATTCGACCCAGTCCTGGCCGGGGAACAGCACTTCGACCCAGGCATGGGCCATGTCGGCCCGGATGGCATGGTAGTCGAACACCGCCGAGTCCGGGTCGGCGAAGAAGCCGGCGGCGACCCGGGCCGGAATCCCCAGGGAGCGGAGCATCAGCGTCATCGAAAAGGCGAAGTACGTGCAGTAGCCGCGCCGGGCATCGAAGAGGAAGTAGGCGAGCTGATCCCCGTCGCCTGAGATTCCGGGGCGAAGGCTGTACCGAAAATCCCCGAACTTCAGGTATCCGTAGATGTCCAGCACCTTTTCGTAAAGCGATTCGCTTCCGTCCGTCAGTTCCAGGGCCAGCTCCCGTATCCTCGGGTCGTCGCCGTAATCGGTGTAGACCTCCCATTCCCGCTCCCCGAGGCCGAAATCCTCCCTGCCGAGTTCCTCCCCCGGAATCAGGCCGGAAACCGCGTCGGACATAATCAGCTCGGTCATACCGAAATCGACGACCCGGCTTTCCACCGTGTAGGCCGCCCTGAACGAGGCGTTGTCCCAGGTTTCCAGGGGCACGACCCGAACCGGCCGCTTTCTTCCCAAAAGAGCGTTGGTTTCGAAGTTGACGATGAAGAACTCCTGGTCCACGTTGCGGCCGGGGCTGTCGGCTTCCGGCCGGGCAAGATCGGTGGGGCGGTTGGGGACCTTGGCCGGCTGGGTCCGTTCGTCCAGGTCGGCGATGCGGAAAAAGCCCTGCCGTCGGTCGTAGCCGGACATCACCGAACGCCGCAGCAGCGCACCCGGTTCCGGCGGACTCTGGCGGACGATCATCAGCAGTTCGTCCGTCATGCCGATCTCCGGGGAAAGGCTGAGGATCTGGGCGAAGTCGAAGCTGAAAAG
>WQZW01000292.1 GCA_009780545.1 Treponema sp. | reverse complement strand
TAGGAGAAGCGGGTTTTTCGGCGGGGGAGGGGCGGTCGGCCTGGGGGCCCTGGCACTGGGATTCCTCCTTTGCGTCCCCGGACCGCAGGTCTTCGGGCAGAGCGTCTTCACCATCAAGGGTGCCAGGTCCACGACGAGCAGCGCCATAGGGCGGGAGGTGACCGTCCTTTCCGGCAATGCCGAGGTAAGGTCCGACAGCATGATGCTCCGGGCCGACCGCATCGAGCTTCATGGGAACAACAACCAGTTCGTGGAGTGCATAGGCAACGTCTGGGGGATGGAAGTGGAGAAGAACATCGTCTTCCGCGCGGACCGTATCCGCTACGACCGAAACCGGAAGGTGGCGCGGCTGGAGGGCAACGCCACCATCGAGGACCGGGAGAACGAGGTCGTGGCCATGGCCGGCTTCATCGAGTACGACGAGGCGAACGAGATAGCCGTGCTGCAGATCGCCGTGCGCCTGTTCCAGGACGACCTGGTGAGCCGGGCGGAAAACGCCACGTACCGCAGGGAGGAACAGCTGTTGGACCTTTCCGGTTTCCCCGTGGTTTTCCGGGGCGACGACGAATTCCGGGCCGACCGTATCCGGGTGGATCTCCGGACCAACGACGTCGTGATGGAAGGCAGCATCTCCGGCACGATCAGGAACTAGGGAAGTATACTCCTTTAAAGTAGTTTATTGTGCATGGAATTACATAATTACTTGTACAATAAACTATTACAATCGGAAATAGTCAATTGATCAGGTCAATTGGCTATACCGATCCACCATGGCGGATCGGTACCTCCGGACCGGCTCCTCTTTTCCGAACCGGTCCGGAGACCCGGCACTTCCGACCCTCGTCCGATCCGCCTTTCCGGACATTGGACTCTCCCCCAAATTTCCGCTATAGTCTGGTATGCGCAACAAGCTGACCGACGAACTTGCCGTTTGCGGCCTCAAGGCCGTGACGGCCCTGGCCGAGAATCACCCGGAGCGGATCAACCGGCTTTTCCTCAGGGAGGAGCTTATCCGGCCCTTCGGCGAGCTCTGCCGGGAACTGGCCCGGCAGAAGAAGCCGTACAAGACCTGCGGGGACGAGGAACTGGAACGCGTCTGCAAGAGCACCCACCACAACGGCATCGTGGCGATGATCGCCGAACCGGAGATCGAGCCCTTGACCCGGGAGGACCTCGCGCTCTGGGCCGCCGAGGGCAAGACCGGCCTCGTGCTGCACGACATCGGCAACGACCACAACCTCGGGGCCATCGTCCGGGCCGCGGCCTTCTTCGACGCGCATTTCGTCGTGGTCAACGAGGGCGAGGCCGACGCCCGCCTTACCACCGCGGCCTACCGGGTTGCCGAGGGCGCCATGGAACACGTCCACATGCGGCGTATCGGCAATACCGCCGCCTTCCTCAAGGAAGCGGCCAAACGCATCGCCGTCGTCGGCACCGACATCCGCGCCCGCCGCCGCATCGGCGACCTGCCGGCGATCGTGGCCGAACTCAGGCCGGGCGGCGGCCGCGGCGGCATCGCCCTGGTCCTGGGCAACGAGGAAAACGGCCTGCCCCAGAACGTCAAGGACAACTGTTCCTGCCTCCTGCGCATCCCCGGAACCGGCAACATCGAAAGCCTCAACGTGGCCCAGGCCGCCGCTTTGTTTTTGAGGGAAATCTACGACCTGTAGGGAGCGTTGTGCTTGATTCGGTAACCTGCGCCCGCCCGTATTTACCGTAGACGACCGACGCATGGCCTGAAGGAGTCCCGTATGCTTAAAAAATGTATCGTTATCGCACTGTTGCATTTGATGAATATTTCCAACGTACATGCCGACAGTTTTGGGAATGTTGTTTTGATCGACGAATTGGGGTCAAGTGCTTTTATCAACGTAAGCTACACGATAACCCGAAGCAATGGAAATTCCGTGAACGGACTGTCGGATTCCGCCGGTTGGATCAATTTTACTCAAGAAGCGGCAAATGAACCGGTTCTTTTGACCTTGGATTTTGGTGGCGACGATTGGGATTGGTCCGAAGAATTCGACGATTCCGCGCCGGAGTCCCTGAACGCACTTTATCTTGATCGGGGATTTATCGTACTCGACGTTGCCGTCGATGCGTTCACCCGTCATGCGGCGGTCGAACTTGACGGCACCGAGAACTACATACTGATCGTGTCATTACCCGTTGCGCGTTTTAGTATGTAAGGAGGATATGCGGGTGATCGGTACCGGGGTTTGGTGCCCGGCATCCACGGAAATCAATTTTGAAAGAAGAAGCAACCCGGAGTACACGGAGTTTTAATCCGTGATTCACCTGAAGGCTAAACGGAGAGTTGCTATTTCCCGCTTAAAACCGGGTTGAAGAACGTGTTCCCCTCTTCCCTCCGTGTAACTCCAAGGCCAATCCGCCGCAGGTGGGTTGGTCCGTCCTCCGTGGTTAAAAATTCCTCGGGTTTTTCCGAAAATTGATTCCCGTTGGCCGGCCACCACCCGGCCTGAACTCTCCGGCGAAAGGTGCTATGCTTGCGTAAGCAAAAGGGATACGCGGTTGCACGCCGGCCCGTTCCCGAACACCGTAATTGCCCGACAGGTTTCAAGGAGGACGAAGATGACCAAAAAACTGATGACGCTTGCGTTGCTGTTGCTGGCCTGTGCGTTCGCGCTTTCGGCGCAGGAAAAGCCGACTCCCCAAGGCATGGTGCAGGTTTTGGGAGGGACGTTCCGGATGGGAAGCCCTTCCGGCGGATACGACGACGAAAGGCCGGTTCGCGTGGTAACGGTAAGCCCTTTCTTTATGGACGTTTACCCGGTAACGCAGAAGGAATGGTGCGAGGTGACGGGATCGAACGCCCCCAACTTCAAGGGGGACGATTTCCCGGTAACGGACGTAAACTGGTTCGAAGCGGTGGAGTTTGCG
>WQZW01000291.1 GCA_009780545.1 Treponema sp. | reverse complement strand
GGTTTTGTCTCCGCCACATTTGGGGCAGGGATGGTTGCTCCGCAATGCCCTATTACCTGCCCCAAATGTGAGTTACCTTGAACGTCAAGCGAATGGGTGCTAAACTGGTAAAAGAAATTGCTTGGAATATAAAGCCCTCCGAAAACTGGAAAGGGAATATACCGAGAAGGAGCTAAGGAGAACTATGAGCGACAGCAAGAAAACCTGGGAAGACCGCAAAAATCTGGTGTATCAACTTGAAGGCAGGCCTCCCCTTCGGATCGCATTCCCCATCGGGATGCAGCATATCATGGCGATGTTCATCAGCAACCTCACCCCGGTTCTGGTGATCTCCGGGGTGGTGAGCACGGTTACCGGGAACTTCATCATCACGCCGGAGCAGCGGACCTTTATGATCCAGAGCAGTATGATCGCCTCCGGGCTTTCCACGATGCTGCAGCTGTATCCGATCAGGATCGGGAAGATGCAGATCGGGGCGGGTCTTCCCATCGTCATGGGAACGTCCAACGGGTTCATTCCCTCGCTGACCATGATCGGCGCGGAATACGGCCTGAGCGTGATCCTCGGTTCGGTCATTGCCGCCTGCCTCCTGGAAGTCGTCATCGCGGTCAACATCAAGTACGTCAAAAAACTGTTCCCGCCGGTGGTGATCGGGGCCGTTCTTATGTCCTTCGGCCTGTTCCTCATGCCCATCGGCGTGCGGAATTTCGCCGGCGGTTCCGGGGCGGAAAACGCTTTCAGGCTGCAGGCCGACCTGCTTGCCCAGGGCCAGGAAGTTCCGGCGAACGTGGCGTCGATGGCGGCGAACTTTGCCTCCTGGCAGAACCTCCTGATGGGAACCATCGTGCTCCTGACGATCATCCTCATGCGCAGGTTCGCCAAGGGGATGTGGAAGGTTTCGGCGATGTTCGTCGGGATCATGGTCGGCTACCTTGCGGCGGTGATTCTCGGGCAGGTCAACTTTGCGGCGATCGCCTCCGCCGGCATCATCGCCTTTCCGATTCCCCTGCGGGTGATGCCGGAATTCCACCTCGTTCCCATCGTGTCCCTTCTGGTGATGTTCGTGGTTACCACGGTCGAAACGATAGGGGACGCAAACGGAGTCACCATCGGCGTTTTCGACCGGGAGGCCACGGCCAAGGAAACCCAGGGGGCCCTGTTCGCCGACGTGGCCGGCACCTTCATCGCCGCCTTCTTCAGCACCTTTCCCAACACGTCCTACGGGCAGAACACCGGAATCGTTACCGTTACCAAGGCGGTGAACAAGTTCTGCGTCTTCGTCGGGGTCTGCGTGCTGGTGCTTGCCGGCCTTTCCCCGAAGATCGGGGCCTTTTTCTCGGTGATGCCGGCCAGCGTGCTCGGCGGGGCGGTGATCACGGTGTTTTCCGTGATGCTGATCAACGGGATGAAGATGGTTTCCCGCGCGGGATTCTCCGAAAGGAACATCCTGATCCTCTCCATCACCTTCGGCGTGGGCTATTCGGTAAGCCTGAACACCCTGCTGGTTGACAACCTGCCCCCGGCGCTGAGCTTCATTTTCAGGAATCCCATCATCGCCGTCTGCATGATCTCGATGCTGCTGAACCTGCTCTTCCCGCCTTCTGCCGAAGAGAAAGCGGCGATGGAAGCGGGTTCATCATCCAAGGGATGATTGGTTTAAGGGGATTTGCGGGGCTGATCTCCGAGCATTTTTTGACGGGAGTGCCGCCGGGCAACCGGCGGAGTGGAGTTTTGCGAAGCAAAACTCCGAATCCAATCGGCCTTTGGCCGATTGGATCGGGGGCGTTGCGGGGGCAGGGCCCCCGCTCGGGGGGTAGCGTAAGAATTGCTACGTGCTGAAGGCACCCCCGCAATTCTTTTGGAGTTTTGCATTGCAAAACTCCCTGCCGTGATGGTAGCAAGTCTGGAGCGGAGGGGGGCTTGGCCCCCCTTCTTGTTGATTTTCTTCTTTGACTTCGGAGGGAGTATGCCGAAAAAAACTTTTACGATAGAATACGAGGAAACCGACCGGGCTCTTGCCGACCTGCGTCCCTACGAGCCGGAGCTGCTGCGGCGGGTCGTCGGGATCTGCCGGGAGGCGAGGGAAGCCGGCAACAATCCTTTCGGCTGCCTGCTGGCGGACGGGAACGGGACGGTGCTGATGGAACAGGGCAACGAGGAGACGAGCCTGAACGGGGACTGCACCGCCCATGCCGAGGCGCTTTTGATGAGGAAGGCCTCGCGGCGGTACTCGAAGGCGGAGATGGCGGGCTTCACCCTGTACAGTTGTGCCGAGCCCTGCGCGATGTGCGCCGGGGCCATGTACTGGGGCAACCTCGGCCGGCTGGTGTACATAGCCCGGGAAAGCGAGCTGAAAAAGGCCACCGGGAGCGATCCCCGCAATCCCACCTTCGACCTTCCGGTGCGGGCCGTTTTTGCCTGCGGGCAGAAGGACATCGAGGTCGTCGGTCCGATCCTTGAACTTGAAGATGATTTTTTCGAATGCCACCGGGGATTCTGGGATTCCGGAAAGGAATAGCCGGAGCCGAAACGAAAAGGAGAGCGCATGCTGCTGAAGAACGGGCTTTTGGTTTTCGAGGACGGATCCCGGAAGGGGGACCTCCGGATTTCGGGCGAACGTATCCTGGAGTTCGGGGAGAAGCTGCCGGAAATCCGGGGCGAGGAAAGCCTGGACCTCGAGGGCCTGGTGGTGATGCCGGGCGGGGTGGACGTGCACACCCACATGGACCTGGACCTGGGCACTGTTCGCTCTACCGACGACTTTTTTACCGGAACGGTGGCCGCCGCCTGCGGAGGAACGACCGCGATCGTCGATCACATGGCCTTCGGGCCTTCCGGCTGTTCCCCGAGGCACCAGGTCGACGTCTACCACCGGCTTGCCGAGGGGAAGGCGGTGATCGATTACGGTTTC
>WQZW01000290.1 GCA_009780545.1 Treponema sp. | reverse complement strand
GAGGAGGGCGGGGGCTACTGCGGTTCGGTTTTTCCCCACCTTACCTACATGGTGATCAAGGGGCTGGAACGGTACCAGCGTTGGGAACTGGCCCGGGAATGCGCCATCCGGCACCTGTACTTCATGCTGGACTCGATGAACCCGGAAGGCGACCACCACAAGGGTTCGCTCTGGGAGGCATACCGGCCCTGCGGCGAGGGCCCGGCCCGCTGGGAGGGCAGGGAAGGCTTTCCCCGCGCCCAATACATGCCCTACGACGCGCTTTCCACGATCTGCCTGACCATCGAGAACGTGGTGGGCCTGTGCATATCGCTGCCCCGCAAGACGGTGGACTGGATCATCCCGAGCCTCGAGATCATGGGCGTGGAGAACCTCTCCCTGAAAAAGAACATGATCACCATCCTCTCCAACAAGAGCGGCCGGGGCTGGGAGATCCAGATGGAGAGCGAGAAGCTGTACTACTTCACCATCAACATCCTGGGAAAGAAGAAGAAGACCCTGCCGATCCCTTCCGGCAAGTGCTCGATGCTCATCGACAAGCTGTAGGTTATGGAAAGCGGCTACGTCTCCGTCCTTGAGCTGGGGTCCACCGGGATACGGATACTCGTCGCCCGGATGGACGGGGATGGAGGCTGGGAGGTCCTGGACAGCGCCGACAGGCCGGTGGCCCTGGGCCGGGACGTGTTCGGCTCCGGCGAGCTCTCGCAGGAATCGCTTTTCGAGTGCCTCGAGGTGCTGGGCAACTTCCGGGAACTGCTGGCCGGCTGGGGGATGGAAAGTTCCGCCGTGCACGGCATCGCCACCAGCGCCTTGCGGGTGGCCAGGAACCGCGACATCTTCATCGACCGCGTCCGGCAGGAGACCGGCTTCAGGATCACCGTGGTGGACGGCCTCGAGGAAAACCGACTGATGTACCTCGGCGTCCGCTTCGCCCTGAAGCAGGACCTGCCCCTGTTCTGGGGGGCCGACTCGATGATCCTGGAGATAGGCGGCGGTTCCACCGAGCTGATGCTCCTCCGGCAGGGACGGATGGCCGCGGCCCACAGCCTGCCCCTGGGAACCATCCCCATCGAGAGGAGGATGAGGGCGCGGACGGGTCCCGGGCCCTTCAACGAACGCTACATCAAGGACGCCGTGCGGAACACCGTGGGGATACTCAGCGCGGAGATGGACATGGCCGGCATCCGCACCGTGGTGATGTCCGGGCCCCATGCCAAGGTCGCCGCGGCGAAGGTGGGGAAGGAGCTCAACGCCCTCTGCCGGCTGGTGGACAGGCAGGACTTCATCGACTTCGCCCAGAAGATACGGAACTACGGGATAGACGACTGCACCCGCAAGCTCGGCATGGTGTACGCCGAGGCGGAGGGATTCGTCACCGGCATCTTCGTCCTGCGGCTGCTTTTGGAACGGACCGGCGCGGAACGGCTGGCCGTTCCCCTGCTGTCCATCCGGGAGGGCTTCCTTATCGACATGGCCCTGGGCCGGGACCCGGACTTCCAGCAGGAATTCCACTCGCAGATCACGGCCTCGGCGGTAGGCCTCGGGCGGAAGCACCGGTTCGAGGAAGCCCATTCCCTGCATGTGGCCCTGCTGTGCATGAAGCTCTTCGACCTGCTGGAGAGGGAGCACGGGATGAACCGCCGGCAGCGGACGCTGCTGGAGACCGCCGCCATCCTCCACGACATAGGCACGGCGATAACGGCCTCCGGCCACCACAGGCACGGGCAGTACATCGTCTCCAACTCGGAGATCTTCGGCCTGTCCCGGGACGAGCTGGACATCGTGGCCAACGTGGTCCGCTACCACCGGGGAAGGGCTCCCTCGGAATCCGATTCCGGCTACTCCGGCCTGCGTCGGGAGGACCGCGTCCTGGTGCTGAAGATGGCCTCGCTGCTCCGGATCGCCGACGCCCTGGACCGCAGCCACTCCCAGAAGATCGCCGACTTCACCCTGGAACGGAAAAGCTCCACCCTGGTGATCCGGGCCGCCGACGTCCACGACCTTTCCCTGGAGATTATCAGCATGGCCAAGAAGGCCGACCTCTTCCGGGATACCTTCGGGTACAGGATCGTGCTGAACTGAGGGCGGGATTCCCTCCGTGTAGCTCCGTGGCTTCCGACCCGGACTGCCGGCTATTTTCCCAGTTTGGCCGACAAAAAATCGGCGAACTCGGCAAGAAGCGCTTCCCGCAGCTGGCTCCGCACCGGCGGCATCGAGAACAGCTCCGCCGGTTCCTTCCCCAGGGCGGCGGCTATCCGTTCCAGCATCGCGTCCCGGGGGAACGAGCGGCCCTGTTCGATCATGGCGATGTAGTTTGGGGCTGTTCCCACCAATTCCGCCAACGCTTCCTGAGAAAATCCCTTCTCGTTTCTGTATGCCCTGATATTCCCGGCCAGGATCGTCCGTAACTTTGTCATCTATAGTCCAGCGTTATAGTCGATAAATTTTATTTTTCGAAAGGGGGTTGACAAATAGCGTAACGGTATTTAGTATAATGTAACGGTATAGATGGAAGGGCAGTCAGCGGCATCCGCCGCCAAACCCGGTTCGTCGAATCGGGGATTTCCCTATCCGTCCTATCGGAACAGGAGAGAGGCTATGGAAAGGAAGAGAATTCTGTGGGGAATGTCGGTGTTGGCGCTGGCATTGGGGATGGCGTTCGTCGGATGCACCACCGGTAACGGCGATGCCGGAGACAATGTGCTCGGCACCTGGAACGACGCCGGCGGGAATAAGCTGGAAATTACTTTCCCCGATGCCTGGGTCGTCACGGACACGGCCGGGAAGAAGGTAATGGATGGAACCTTTACGTCCAACGCCAGCCGGAGCATGCATTTCCTGACGGGAAAGACGATTGAGGATAAGCCCAAGGCTTGGAACGGAACGGCCGTGCAGGACGGCGACAAGCTCACGGTC
>WQZW01000289.1 GCA_009780545.1 Treponema sp. | reverse complement strand
GCAGGAATGGGAAAATTGAAACTTTCGCAGACGACGCTTATCCTCGTCGGAACGGTCGGCGGCATCGCCTTCGGTTCCCTGGTCGGACCCTGGGCGGGCAACCTGAAGTTTGTCGGGGACATTTTCATCCGGCTGATACAGATGACGGTGGTGCTTCTGGTGATGTCGGCGGTGGCGGCGGCGGTCGGCAACGTCGAGGGCAAGGGCGCGGGGAAAATGGGCCTGCACACCTTCAAGTGGATCGTCTTCTTCGTGGTATGCTCCGCCTTTATCGGCCTGGGGCTCGGCATGCTGATCAGGCCGGGGGCGGACATCTCCGTCGCCGACGCGGCCCTGGTAACCGGGCCGGTGCAGGTGGGCTCGCTGCAGGAAACGCTTCTGGGGTTCGTGCCCGTCAACATCATCGGTTCGATGGCGGCCGGGGCGATGGTTCCCTGCATCCTGTTCGCCATCCTCTTCGGCCTGGCCATGGGCGCCCACGCCCGCGCTTCCGGCAACCGCTCCGTGGTTGATTTCGTCAACGGCCTGAACGGGACGATCATGAACGTCATCCGCAAGGTAATGGTCCTGGCCCCGATCGGCATCTTCTGCCTGCTGGCCGACGTGTCCGGCTCGGTGGGTTTCCGGGTGGTCATCCCCATGCTCAAGTTCCTCGGGGCGCTGGCCATCGGCAACGTCGTCCAGATGATCCTGTACGGCGGCGGGACGGCCCTCCGCTGCGGGGTAAATCCCCTGAAAATGCCCCAAAAGTTCGCCCGCATGTCGATGATGGCGATCACTACGACCTCCTCGGCCATCTGCCTTCCGGTCAAGATGGAGGATTCGGTGACGAAGTTCGGGGTAAGTCGGCCGGTCGCGGACTTCACCGGCCCGATCGGGATGTCGATGAACTCCAGCGGGGCCGTGCAGTGCTACGTGCTGGCGATCATGTTCATGAGCCAGGCCACCGGCGTGGCGCTCTCCCCGTACCAACTGGTGATGGCCATCCTCCTGTCCTGCCTGATGTGCATGGGGACGATCGTGGTTCCGGGCGGGATGGTGATCACCTACACCTTCCTCGCGGGCTCCTTGGGGCTGCCCCTGGAAAGCATCGCGATCCTGTTGGGCATCGACTGGTTCTCGGGGATGTTCCGCACTTTTATGAACGTAAACATCGACGTGATGCTGGGAATGCTGGTATCGCGAAAAATGGGAGATTTCGACCGGGACGTCTACAACGGCCGCAAGACCGTGACCTACGGCAGCCCGGACGGCAAGGAGGATATCGTATGAACGACGATCTATTTCGGAACACCCTGACCGAGCTTTCGGCCATAGGCAAGGATCCGAACGGCGGGCTCACCCGGCTTCTGTTCACGGAAAGCTGGATGCGGGCGCAACAGGCCTTGAAGGCGGCTTTCGAGAAGGCTGGGCTCGCGGCCCGTTTCGACGAGGCCGGAAACCTCTACGGCAGGGCGCAGGGCACGGAAAAGGGCACGGTGCTGACAGGCTCGCACGTGGACACGGTCCGGAACGGCGGCCACCTGGACGGGCAGTACGGCATCGTCGCCGGCTTCGCGGCGATCAAACGCCTGCTCGAAAAGCACGGCCCGCCGAAGAAGTCCCTGGAGGTGGTTTCCTTCGCCGAGGAGGAGGGCAGCCGCTTCCCCTACGTCTTCTGGGGGAGCAAGAACGTGGTCGGCATCGCCGACCGGGACAAGGTGCGGGAGGCCAAGGCCGCCGACGGGGCGACCATGCCGGAGGCGATGCGGGCGCTGGGTTTCGACTTCGAGAAGGCGCCGGAACCGAGGAAGGACATCGACGCCTTCGTGGAGGCCCACATCGAGCAGGGCGGCGTGCTGGAAAAGCTCGGGCGGCAGATCGGCATCGTGACGGCGATAGTCGGGCAGAAACGCTACGTCGTCCGGCTGAAGGGAAAGGCCAACCATGCCGGAACCACGCCGATGGGGATGAGGCTGGACGCGATGGAATGTTCCGCCCGCTGCATGGTCGCCCTTTTGGACGAGGCCCGCAGGGAAGGCGATCCCCTGGTGCTGACCTTCGGGCGGATCGAGCTGAAGCCGGGCGTGGGCAACGTGGTTCCGGGGGAGGCGCTGTTTTCGGTGGATACCCGGCACACCGACCGGGCCGTCCTGGACCGCTTTGCCGGCAGGATCGAGGCGACGATACGGGAAACGGCGGAAAAGGCCGGCATCGCATGCGAAATCGAGCGGGTGATGGACGAGCCGCCGGTGCCCATGGATACGGGCCTGACGGCCCTGTTCGGCGAGGTCTGCAAGGCCGGGAACCTGAGCCACCACGTGATGCACTCCGGGGCGGGGCACGACTGCCAGATCATGGCCGGAGCCTACCCTTCGGCGATGCTCTTCGTGCCCAGCATCAACGGGATAAGCCACAATCCCGAGGAAAACACCGAGTTCGGGGATCTCCTGGCGGGAGTCGACGCCCTGGAAGGCATGCTGCACAGGCTGGCATACCGTTGAGGCGAAACCGCCGGGCGGTTTTCGCCCGACGGTTTTAGAACAATTGTAAGGAAGGTATATCGTCGATTGACGATTTCCGATCATAATTGTTTACGGCACAATGAATTATGCAATTCATTGTGCCGTAAACCGACTTAAGGAGTATATCGTGAACGTAAACGAAGTTGTTCCGAAGAACTACTGGAAGCTGGTGGTCTTCACCTTTTGCATGGGCTGGGCCTTCATCTGGATCTACCGGTCCATGCTCTCCCCGATCTTTCCGGAGATTCAGGGCACCGTCGGTCCGCAGACCAACGCCGCCATGGGCCTTATCGCATCCTGCTATTTCTTCGGCTACGCCGCCCTGCAGATTCCCTCCGGATTCCTGGTGGACCGGTTCGGCCAGAAGAAGGTGCTGATTCCGGGATTCATCCTTTTCGCCCTGGGGGTCGTTTCCATC
>WQZW01000288.1 GCA_009780545.1 Treponema sp. | reverse complement strand
TCTGCCACGCAGCAACCTGACTCTTCAGTTTAGCGTTTCAACCCTTGACCTGCGTCCGGACCTTTCTCAATTTGAAGGCATCGGCCTTCTGCCCGATCTCTGGGTTCCGCCCGGGGAAAGCCTTGAACGGGTTTTGGCCTTCGTTAGGCGGTATGGGATTAGGCGGTAGAGGGTTGCGTTTCAGGAATTATATCATTACTGCTAAGAAAAAAGTTGACATGGAATCCAACCCGTGGTATGATTCTTGAAGCTGGGTTCCATCTCCGTTTACGGAGGTGGAATATAACAATAACGAATGACCTGCACAAGTGGCATAGGAGTGTCCGTGCCGGCATTCGAGGCTTGTCTAGGAGGAAGAGGAAGATGAGAAAAAGATTGTTTGCAGTATTGGTTGCCGTAAGCTTGACTGCTGGTGTCGCTGGCGTTGGGTTTGCCGGATGCCCGCCGCCTGTTCCAGGCAATTCACAAGATTGGGTTGACGATACAGGTCAAACCATAATGGACAAGAATATGCCCCGCTCGTAAACTGGGCATAGCAAAGGGGGAAGTTGGCTCGTGCTGGCTTCCCCCTTTGCACAATATAAGGATTGCCCATGAAATCACCCAACCGCATCCAAGCTGTCATCGCCTGCGCCTTCCTCCTGGCTTCCTGCTCCAAAACACCGACTTCCGAATTTACCGGCATCGAAATCACCCCCGAACTGCGGGCGATAATGGAATCCGGCCGTGCATCCGCATTTCCTCCGCTGCACCCGGACTTTTGGGAAGTTGCCGCCGATCTTCTTACCCCACTTGATCCCGATGAGGACCTGCGCGTCGCCGAGGCGGTTCGCCTCAATGCCGATCCCAATATGACGGTTTTCAGTCCGGGTAGGGAATTGCCCGGGCCGGGGACACCGGTTTATGGCAGCGTAAATCGGGGGGAAGCTGTCGAGGACACGCATTTTCTCTTCGATGTTTTGCGTAACGGCTACACCGGCTACGGCTATTTCGGCGGCGATTCCGCCTTCCTGCCGGCCAGGGATTCCGTCCTTGCGGCTTTGGAGGCAGGGGAAGGCCCTATCCAAAGAAAGGACTTTTTGGACCTCCTTGTCAGGGCGATCGGTTCCTTGATCGCCGACAATCATTTCATCCTTTACAATATCCGTTTTTTCGCATTGAGCAATGCGGCCTATATAAGTGAAGAAATCCTTATGCGCCATACGGAATCCGGACTTGTGGCCGAAATAGAAGGCAGGACGTACAGGGTTTTGGGAGCCGAACTTGTCGACGGGACACCGGTCGAGGCGATAATGCCGACGCTGACGAAGGAGGGCGAGATCGCCTGGATGTTCGGCCGCCTATTGGGGCATCCGGATCGGGAGTTGATCGCCCTGCTTGAGGACGGGCAAAGCGGCGAACGGCTTTCCCGCCGGGTTTCCCTGTCCAGAATGGAAGGTCCCCAATTCGGAGGCGTCCCCATGCTGGGTATACGGGAGGAAGTCGGCGTAACCGTTCTTGAGAACAGGACGCTTGTTGGGGGTTGGAAGGATGCAGAGGAAAGATCCCGTACGTATGCAGAGTTTTATCGGGCAGGTCAAGAATTGCGGAACCGACCGGTTTTGATCCTTGACCTGCGGGGTCATAGAGGGGGATTTCAAAATGCCATACATGAATGGACAAGAGGATATACCGGAATTGGACCGAGCGATAATGCGGCGTTTCTTCCCTTTGTGCTTGCGACCCGCACTGCCGAAGAATTGGGTGCCGATGTCCCTGATGATCCGAATTATACGGATAATTTGAACTACTCCGTTCAATCCAACCGGTGGCTTGAAGACCCGAACCGCCGCGCGCAGTGGCTTCCGCCCAAAGAATGGGACCGAAGCCTTCTGCCAAACAAAAACCTTGTCGTCGTTCTTATCGACCATCATGTGGCCTCTGCGGGGGAAATCTTTGTCGGCTACCTTCGGCAACTGGAGAACGTTCTGTTCGTGGGAACGAATACTTCCGGAACGCTGGCTACCGGGGGCGTTGTCCGAACGAAGCTGCCGCATAGCCGATTTAACCTCCAGTTTGGCATTGCGGAGTTGCACCTGCGCCCGGACCTTTCGCAGTTCGAGGGCGTCGGCCTCCTACCCGATCTCTGGGTTCCGCCCGGGGAAAGCCTCGAACGGGTTTTGGCCTTTATCGAACGGTATGGAATTAGGCGGTAGGATGGTTTTGGTCGACATGAGCCAATACGGGTAGAATTTTATGCTATTTTAAGTAGCATAGGCTTGACAAGTTTTGGGTTTTGGCCTACTCTGGTATTGCTACTTTTGAAAGTAGTAATAAATCGTTCGGAGGAGAAGGTATGAAGAAAGTATTTTTCGTGGCTTTGGTAGCGGTGGCTGCCATCATGTCGTCCTGCGGTTCGGGTACGACTCCGGCTGCCGGACCGAGGCAGAGGGATCCTGTCAGCGAGTTCATCAGGGAAGCAAGGCGCAGCGCTCCCGAGAACGCCCTGCTTGGCGTCGGTTCCTCGAATCACTCGAACCGCAACGCTGCCAGGACCGCCGCCGAAGCAAGGGCCAGGGCCGACATTGCCCGCCAGAGCGAAGCGGTGGTCAAGAACATGGTGAACGACTATACCGCTAGTTCGGAAGCTGAGCCGCAGGCGCTCCTTCAGTTCACCGAGAGCGTCATCCAGACGCTGGCCCAGCAGACCCAGCGGGGAGCGGTCATCATCGATGAGGATGTCATCAACGGCGAGACGATTGTCGTGGTAATCCTCACCAGCGAGTCCATGAGGAACGGCCTACTGAGCGCCAGCCAGTCGGCATCGGCTTTGGCCCCCCACATGGGTGCCGGGCAGTGGGCGCTTGACCGCATGGATGCGGCCTTGGCGAATCAGAACGGCCTCGAGCCGGTAGTCAGGCGGCAGGACTAAATCAAAAGCCCCGCTTCTGCGGGGTTTTT
>WQZW01000287.1 GCA_009780545.1 Treponema sp. | reverse complement strand
AAGGCCGTAGTCCGGGTCGGCGGTTACCGTCACCCAGCCCAGGATGTACATGTCGTGGTCGCCCCGTTCGGTGAAGTCCAGGAAGGCGGCCCATTCCATGATCCGGATATCCATCCTGATCCCCACCTGGTCCAGCATGTCCTGCAGGATTTCGGCGGAGGCGATCCGTTCGCTGTTCTGGTTGAGGACGATGAACGTGGAAAAACCGTTGGGAAGCCCGGCTTCGGCAAGAAGCTGCCTGGACAGTTCCGGGTTATACTCGACCTTGGGAAGTATGTCGGCGGCCGAGGCCCACACCAGCGATCCGATCGGCCCCCTTCCCGGCCGACCCACGTTGGGCCACACCGTCCTGACCAAGGCGTCCATATCCACCGCATGGGCGATGGCCTGGCGTACCCTGATATCGTCGAAAGGTTTCCGCTGCATGTTGAAGCCTATGTAGTTCATTGAGAAACTCGGCTGCCTGATAAGCTGGAGATCGGGATTTTCCTCCACACGGCGGATATTCTGGGGCTGGAGCGTCAAAACCATGTCGACTTCGCCGGTCTCAAGAGAGAGGAGCTGGGTCATCATGTCGGCTATGTAGCGGACGGTGATATTTTTTATCCTCGGTGCCGGTCCCCAGTAGCCGTCCCAGCGGGTCAGCTCGATGCGGTCGCCGACAACCCATCTGACAAGCTTCATCGGCCCGGAACCAATCGGGTTCTGCGCATAGGAATCGCCGCCCTCACGAACGGCCTTTTCATTGACGATGGACATCGCCGTGTGGGCCAGATTGTTGAGGATAGGGGCAAAGGGCTCCTTGAGGGTAATCAGCACTTCGTAAGGGCCGATCACCTGGGTTCCCTGAACCTGGTTGACTATATGGTCGATGTGGGGAGACTCGGAAGCCCTGTCCAGGGTGAACTTGACGTCGGAAGCGGTAAGCTCCTCGCCGTTATGGAACTTGACACCGTTCTTAAGAAAAAGCCGAAGATAGATCGGTCTCCCCATATTGTCGTTCTCGAACTGAAAACGCTCGGCGATGCTGGGAAGCGGGGCGTTGGTCTGGAAATCCAGGACAAACAGCGTGTCGTAGACCTGCTTCATTATCTCCGACGATGCGGAATCGTTGGTAAGGGCCGGATCCAGCGAGGCCGGTCCCCCGATTGCCGCAATGATTAGGGTATCGGGGTCCCTTGCCTTCGATCCCGAACATCCGGCCAACATTGCCACGACAAGGCAGGCGGCCACGATCACAGAAACTCTCTTCATAATGTTCCTCCATTGCTAAAATATTATGCCACACATTCATGTAATTCACAAGGCCCTCCCAAAGAAGGAACCTGACCTTGTGTTTGTCTATTCTACATCGCCCCCCATGCTCAGGTCAACCCCTTTGCCCGTACTCGCTACAATCAAGGCATCCCATACAACCCCCGATCCAATCTGCCGGAGGGCAGATTGGATTCGGAGAATTGCCAACCTCCGTAGGAGGCCGGCAATTCTCCACTCCACCGGTTTTCAACCGGTGGCCTTTCCCGGTTTTGGTTTTTTCTGTTACCCGCAATGCCGTTGGCACGCACCCACGGCAATCCCAACCCAGCTACGGCGCCCCATACAACCCCCCGTAAACCTCAAAGTATGAAGCCCATGCATTCTCCCCATCGACATCCATCGCAGGATTCCTCGCCAGCACTTCCCGTCGGTACAAAGAGAAAGGGCTTCCGGCTTCGCCCAGGGTTTCCAGACGAAAAGCCTTTTCCTGCAAGGCCGGAACGTAGTTGCAGGGGGCTTCCGGGCGGCCGTAGGCAAAGCCCCAGAGCAGGGACGACAGGGAACGCTTCCGGCTGCCGGCAGGAATTCGGTAGCAACGGGCGGCCCGGATGCGGATGCCTTCGGGGAGGACGGCGTTCATCCGGCGGGCGAAGTCGTCGCCGGGAATCGGTTCGGGGAAGTCGGCGGTGGCCATTTCGGCGGCGGCGGTAATGCCGACCGAAAGGGGGTGGGCGATCTCGAGCCGGGCCAGCGGGTTGAAGCCCCGGCTGTACAGCACCGGCAGGTCCGCCCGGGCCAGGGCCATGGGGAAAACCTCGATCAGGCTGAGGTGGCCCAGGAACACGGCGCTTCCTTCCTTGCAGAAACTGAACAGCATCCGGAAAATTTCCGGGTCAGGCCGCCCGGTTCCGGCTTCCGGCGGGGCAGGTTCGGCTTCGGCTTCCGGCACCTCCGGATTGGCGATCACGTTGAATTTACCGCCGCAGACGCCGCAGGTATCCGTGCAGTCAGGCCCGCAGACCGCCGTCGGCTCGCCGCGGTCGGATTTTTCCTTTTCTTCCTTAAAGAAACCGAGGGAAACGCCCGGATAGATCGCGGCCCAGGGGAGCTTTTCCTCCATCGGCCGTTCCCCCAGGAACTGCCGGACCAACGGGGCGTTCTCTTCCAGCAACTGCCGCCAGGCCGGAGCCGACAGGTATTCCCGCCAGGCATCGAGCCGACTGCCCAGGGCGAAGGCTTGCTCGGCAAGGTCGCCGGCACGTTCGTCCCCCCGGCTCAGGATTCCCTCGACCATGGCCGGCAGCGGATCGGAAACGCTGACCTTGTGGCCCCGTACCTTCAGCCGGGAAACGATGTGGCGGAGCTTTGCCTCGGCGACATCGGGATCGAGCTGCCCGGCCCACTGGTACGGGGTGTGGCTCTTGGGAACGAAAATGCCCACGTTGATGCTGAAGTGCATGCCGGTCTTCGCACCCACGCCCAGCACGAAATCCACGATTTCCTGCTCCTCGAGGATCGGAGTTCGCTCCGTGCCCTCCCCGCCCTCGGCGGGTTCCGGCAGGGGAAGGCCGATCATGAAGTAGAACTTCGCCCCATGCCAGCCCCGACGTTTGGCCTGAAGGAGAATCTCCACGACGTAATTCTCACTGACCTTTTTGTTCAGGGCCAGTTGCCAGAAGTCAAGCGGGGTTT
>WQZW01000286.1 GCA_009780545.1 Treponema sp. | reverse complement strand
CATGTGCCCGCCCTCGCTCCGAATAGGCTCCGGTGTTTTCCGGTTCCAGCTCGATCGCGCGGGTGAAGTGCCCTATCGCCCGCTCCATCACGGCGACGGAGTCGCCGGTCGCCAGCCTGACAAGGGCGGCTACGCTGGAGAAGTCGTCGGCAATGTCGGTAACCCACGACACGCTGGCGAACAATGCCCTGCCAAGCAGGATATGGGCGGAGGCAAGGTCCGGGTTTATCCGCAGCGCCTCGTTGAAGTCGGCGATTGCCGAGTCGAACTGCCCCCGGCTGGCAAAGAGGATGCCCCTGTCGATGAAGGTGCCGGCGCTTTCCGGCCTGGTGTTCTCGTTGACGCTATTGGCGGGCGGAAGCCTCGCCGCCAGCGGCTGGGCGTTCAGGGCGGCGACGATGCTTTGCATCTGACCGTCGTTGGGCAGCTCGTAGCTGGGCGAGCTGCGGCGGGTCGCCGTCTCCACGTGTATCGCGCTGGTGGAAAGGGTGCGGCTGATGCCCAGATCCCAAAGCTGCCCGGTAATCACCAGCTCGGCGGCAAGAAAGCGGCCCACGCGCGGCGCGTCCCGCTCGCTCACCGGGGCGTCGAGGGCAAGTTCCAGTTCCTGCAGCACGTAGGGCAGGTTCTGGCGGTCGGCAACCTCGATCCCCAGGCCGAACAGCGCCCCGGTGAGCGTTTCCATTATGTAGTACGAAAGATTGTCGCTTTCGGATTCAAAGGCGACGACGGCGACACGGGTTCCGCGGGGCAGGTCTCCGGCCATCTGCAGGGCACACTGCTCTATCGCGCCGCGAAGCGCGTTCCCCACCAATTCCCCCGCATTGGAACGGGTGCCGGCATTGGCGCCGCCGCCGGTACTTGTGCCGGCACAGGACACCGTAAGCGCGCACAGCGCCGCAAATACAGTGGCGGCACAAGCCGTCGGCAATGGTTTTTTCACGGTACGCTCCTTTTAGGGAAGCGCTGATTTAATAAGGAATTCAGCGCTTCCCTTTAGTTTCTAGTCCACTTCGTTCCCCAGAAACGGGTAAGTATAGTCAATTGACCTAATCAATTGACTATTTCCGATTGTAATAGTTTATTGTACAAGGAATTATGCAATTCCATGTACAATAAACTAACTTAGAAGGAGTATAACACTGATTAAATCCCGGCATCGGGATTTAATCGGTCCTTCCTTAGTTTACCGCTCTTCGTATTCGGCGGTTCTTCTGGTCGTGCGCCGGCTCAGGGCTTCGATCATCTGTTCCAGCGCCCGGTCGTTCGGCACGTCGTAGCTTGCCGCGCTCTGCCGGATGGCGGTTTCCACCTGCATGGCGTTCGTCGAAAACCGGTACGAGCCGCCCAGATTCAGGAACTGCCCGGTAACCACAAGCTGCGCCCCCAGCATCCGCCCGATGGAAAGCGCCGTCTCGTCGCTCACCAGGCCCGACATCTGGAAGTCCAGCTCCCGAAACGCCAGGTCAAGGTTCCTTCGGTCGGCGACCTGAACACCCAGCCGCAGCATCGCCGTCGCCAGCTCCTCCATGATAAAGTCCGAAAGCCCATCGCTCTCCGACTCGAAGGCGACCACGGCAAGCAGCGTCCCCGCCGGCAGCCCCCCGGCAATGTCCCCCGCGGACAGGGCAATCGCCTCCCGCAACGAAACCCCCTCCACGCGCCCGCCGGAGCTGGCGCACGAAAGCAGGGAAAGAATCGCCAAAGCCGCGACCGTCGCAACGACCAATTTTTTCATCATTTGCGTACCTCCTTGATACCGTTGTATGGAAATAAGATGCATGGTTACGATCCTGCCGGCTGCGGGCGTAAATGTCAAGAAACGACGGCACGGTGCCGGCAATTCTCGGTTTCAAGATACCGGCACGCCTGGCCGGGGGAAACTCCGGTTCCCTCCGCGCAACTCCTGAGATTACCATTCTTCGGGCCGGAAGAAGAATCGAGGCCGGAGTTGCACGGAGTACACGGAGCTTCGATCTGCGGGATACCCAAAGGTTAGACTGAGAACTGCCGGGTGCCGGATGCGGGGACGCAAATTGAGCGGAACAAGCCGCGTAAAGCCGCGGCGTTGGAAAGGCCCACAGGTAACACAAAGGCATCTGACACCGGCCTCATGTAGCTGTCCCCCTGGTACGTCATGTCCGGCACCACGCATCGGTTGCCGTACGGTAAATGCGGGTTTTGGTATTGAGGCCCTCTGATCAAGTCGGAGCATGACGGATACCGGCGGGGGCGTTGCGGGGGTGGAATCCACGCAGAGGGGGAAGCGGAAAACGCCGAAGGCGGTTGGAGCGAGGGGGAGACTTCTCCCCTCCTCCTTCTCTTCCCCTGTCCCCTATTCCCCCGTCCCGGCCGTGGACACTCCGCGGCAAATGTGGTATACATGGTTTGCGAACAAAGGAGCCGCAATGCCGACACCGCACAACGCCGCCGAAAGGGGCAAAATTGCCAAGACCGTTCTTATGCCGGGCGATCCGCTTCGGGCCGCGTTCATAGCGGAAAATTTCCTGGAAAATCCGGCGGAATTCAACCGTGTAAGGGGGATGCTGGGGTTTACCGGCACTTACAAAGGAAAGCCGGTTTCCGTCATGGGAAGCGGAATGGGAATGCCTTCGATAGGAATCTACTCATACGAACTGTTTACCGAATACGGGGTCGACTCCATCGTGAGAATCGGTTCTGCCGGAGGATACTCAGGCACGCTGAAGCTCTACGACGTGGTTATGGCGACCGAAGCCTACAGCGAATCTTCCTTCGCCAAATGCCAGAACGGATTCGCCGGAAGCAGAATTCCCGCCAGCCCCGAGCTTTGCGTAAGGCTGAGGGAATCGGCGGCCGGGCTTGGAATTCCGCTTGTGGAGGGGACGATACATTCATCCGACGTTTTCTACCATGCGAATGAAACGGGCGAGCCGGGATGGAAGAAGGTGATGCGGGAACACGGGTGCCTTGGGGTCGAGAT
>WQZW01000285.1 GCA_009780545.1 Treponema sp. | reverse complement strand
GCTTCTGGGCCTTGCCGCCTACGCCGAGTCCTTCTCGAATCACCCCATCGCCCTTTCCATCCTCAAGGAATACGGCAAACCGCCGATCAAGGACATCCATGGCGAGTACGAGGAGATGGCCGGCTACGGAGTGCGGGCCACGCTTGAGGGGAGCAGCATCCTCGCCGGGAATGAAAAGCTCATGGAAAAGATGGGCATTGCCTATGCGGTGCCCGAAACCGTGGGAACCAACGTGCATGTGGCCAAGGACGGCGTCTATGCCGGCTGCCTGACCATTGCCGACGAGATAAAGCCGGGCAGCCGTGCCCTAGTGCCTGCACTGAAGGAACTCGGCGTGCGGAAAACGGTGATGCTGACCGGCGACCTGCCGCGGATCGCCGCCGATATCGGCCGGGAGCTGGAGTTGGACGAGGTGCATGCCGGCCTGTTGCCCCGGCAGAAGGTGGAAAAGGTTGAGGAGCTGGCCCGACAGAAACTGCCGAGGAAGACGCTGGCCTTTGTCGGGGACGGAATCAACGATGCGCCGGTCCTGGCCCTTGCCGACGTGGGCGTTGCGATGGGCGGCCTTGGTTCCGACGCCGCCATCGAGGCCGCCGACATCGTCCTGATGACCGACGAGCCGGAAAAGCTGGTCGAGGCGGTGAGGATCGCCCGCTTCACCCGCCATGTCGTCTGGCAGAACATCGCCCTCGCCCTGGGGATCAAGTTCCTCTTCCTGTTCCTGGCAACCCTCGGCGTTTCCACCCTCTGGGAAGCGGTCTTTGCCGATGTCGGCGTTTCGTTGCTAGCCGTGCTGAACAGCATGCGGGTGGTGTTCAGGCTGCCGGCGTGAGGAGTGTCCAATCCACCGTAGGTGGATTGGACTCGGAGTTTGGCAAGGCCAAACTCCACGCATTGGCTGTTGGGGCGGGATACCTGCGGGGGATAAAATCCCAGCATCATGGTACTATATGTCCAACTGAAGGAAGAAGCTGGAAATGAAGGCGGGAAGGAGGCGATGCAGTGGACGACGGCCAGGGTAGCAAGGAAGCCGGGGCGACGGCAAGCGATGCCATCGCCTCAATCAACATGCCCCGCCATGAATGGCAGGGCATGTTGTTTAGGTAAGGTATTCGTCTCAGGGTTTAATACCCTTTTTAACGCCCTAAAGGGCGGGGTATTAAACCCTTCGCGGACAATAAAGGACAGCATCCTAAATACCGTGGGGGATACCTGCGAAAAAATTATCCTGTTCGGTTCCCATGCCTACGGAACCCCGAGGGAAGGAAGCGATTACGATTTTTTCGTGGTCTTGCGCGACGGCACGGAAAAGCCGGTCCTGATCCTCCAGAGAATATACCGGGCCTTGGCGGAAAGCCCGATGCCGGTATCGGTAGACGTACTTGCCAACTACAGATCCCGGTTCGAGTGGCGCAGCGCACAACCGACAATCGAGCGAAGAATAGCGAACGACGGGCTTGTTTTGTATGAACGACGATATACTCCTTTAAGTTAGTTTGTTGTACATGGAATTGTATAATTCCTTGTACAATAAACTATTATAATCGGAAATAGTCAATTGACTATAACTTGGTACTGGAATGGCTTAGATATTCCCGCAATGATCTGGTTTCGGCAAGACATTTGTTCGAGGATCTTTACCCAAGGCAGATCGAAATTGCCTGCTATCTTAGCCAGCAATGCGCCGAAAAAGCGTTGAAAGGGTATTTGCCGTTCAAAGCACGGGGGCTGACATGCCGTTCCAACTGATAGCTTCCCTAACTATTACCGTGCCTTGCTTTACCACATGCTTCATGCCCCGCTACATGCGAAAAAGGCAAAGGCCCAATCCGAAGGGCGGGCAGGAGGCCCGGCAAGAGAGCCCAACATCTTTCGGGTGACGGACTGCCCTCACCTGCGGGATTCGGTTCCTCGTTCAAGCTAAAGTCTGCTTTCCAGCTTTCCGCTTTTCAGGCCATCGGCGATGAGCTCGCCCACACGGGTCTGCCAGCCGAAACCTGATGCCCGCAACTGCGAAACAACGGACTGCGGGAGCCGAATGCTCACGAGGACTTTCCTGTCTTCCGCCTTTGGCCTTCCGCCAAGGTTCCTTTCGTGGGCCGTTACCGTCGAATGCCCCGAACCGAGGAACTCGACCCTGCCGGTGGCAAGATCGTCCTCCGTCCATACATCGTCGTTGTCCGGCAGGGCCTCAATCGCTTCCTGCAACCTGTCCTTCTCGTGGTTTTCGTTCATAGTAAATTTCCCTTTCTTTTTGATGAACTTTCCGCACCGAAATTATTCGATGCATATCATCCCGCATGGTATAGGTGACTGCGAGGCAGGTTCCGGAACACAGGCCATATGCACGGTATCTGATCTCGCCATAATCCTTGCGGTTGTCAACATATTCCTTGACCTCCGGATCAAGGAGAACCTCTCGGGCCAAGCCGAAATCCAAGCCTCTCTCAGCCATCGTTTTCAGGCGTTTCGGTTCGTGCCATTCAAGCTTCAGCTCCGAAGTCTCCATAAGGTTATTGTAGCTACAAAAACATGGAAAGTCAAGCTAATCCAAGCTCCTACTGTAACCCCAAAGAGCTACGGTTTTGTCGAAACCGGATAATCCCACAGCCGGCAATAGCCGCCGGGCGTAGTCCGGCGGGGTGGAGTTTTGCTTCGCAAAACTCCGAGTCCAAGCTGCCATGCAGCTTGGACCAGCTACAAATAACCCCGTTTTTCGGGTATTCTTGCTCAGATATGGAATTCGACGAAACCAAACGCTCCGCCAGGCTGCCGGTGGTGGTGCTTGCCGGAAGGCCCAATGTGGGAAAGTCCACGCTGTTCAACCGTCTGCTGCGGAGTCGGCGGGCCATCACCGATCCCACTCCGGGAGTCACTAGGGATCCGGTACGGCAGGACGGCTTTATCGAGGGAAGGCCGGTCACGCTGGTCGATACCGGGGGCTTCAAGCTGGACAGGCTCGG
>WQZW01000284.1 GCA_009780545.1 Treponema sp. | reverse complement strand
CTTGCGAACGCCGGACATAGCGGCCTCCGTCGATGCGGCATCCCTAACCCTCGCGAAATTCTCCCACGGCAGAATCGCCGTCTTCTTTCCCTTGACAGTCCTTATCTCGAACACCTCGCCGGCAATCTTGATGTTGTTCGTGAAGTCCCGGGCCTTCATGAGTACCGGCTTTTTCCCCGGGGACTCCGACTCTTCCTGCCCGGTTTTCCTGCCGCGTTCCTCGGCGAAAAGCCCGGGCATGATCCTGTCCAGGATTTCCCGGGACAGCGGCGACACCGACATGGCGTACATCCTGCTGGTACGCACGACCTCGCCGGCCACGATGAACCGGGGATCCATGCGGAACATGACCGAGCCGGGGTGGATGATTATCTTGTCGGCGGTAAGGCTGCGGTAGCTGGTGTTCCTGCCGTGCCCCTCCCGGAAACAGACGAACTGGATCATGCCGCGACCTATGCAGCACAGGTAGTCGTCTATGCCGCTCCCGGCAAGGGAAATCGGGTTGCCGGAAGAGCTGCCGGGAATCGGGATCTTGAGCGAGGCGACAATCTCCTCCAGCTGCGCCGTCACGTTCACGATCTCCGCCATCGTGCGTTCGTCCAGGTAGCTGTTCTCGCAGAACCTTCCCTTGTTGGGCGCGGTGCGGTAGGACTCGAAAAGCCGCAGGTACGACACGAAGTCGCCCCGGTCGTCCCGGAAACGGTGGTGCGCCTTGCGCGCGTCGATCTCCTCGCCCGGGGGCAGGACGTAGGGGCTTTGCGTGGAAAGGAACGCCGCCGCTATGATCGTCTCGCGCATCACATCCGGATACCGCATTATCGCCTCCACGATGATCCGGGACTGCCGGGGCGCAAGGGGAAACTCGGTCATCATTTTGCCTATGTTGGAAAGGCTGCGATCCGGTTCCAGGGCCTCAAGAAGGTTGAGGGTTTCGATGCCGGCTATAAGCCCTTCCTTTCCCGGCGCCGATATGAAGTCGAAGTCCTCGAAGTTGGTGATGCCCAGGTCGGCCATGCGCAGTATCACCTCGGAAAGGTCGGTGCGGAAAATCTCCTCGGCGGTGAACAGGGGGCGGTTCTCGAAATCCCGGCGCGTGTACAGCCGGTAGCAGGTGCCCTCGCAGGTGCGCCCGGCCCTTCCCCGCCGCTGGTTCGCCGACGCCTTGGACACCGGCGCCTCGACCAGGCTGGATGTAAAGCTGCGGGGGTTGTACCAGTTCAGCTTCGACAGCCCGGAATCGATTACGGCGGTGATTCCTTCTATTGTTATCGACGTTTCGGCGATGTTCGTGGAAAGCACGACCTTGGTCTTTCCCTTGGGGGCGGCATCGAACACCCGCTCCTGTTCCTCCTTGCCCAGCCTGCCGTACAGGGGAATAAGGTACAGGGAGGATCCAACCCTGCCGCCGGAAAGCCGGCCCATGCACTCCTTGATCATCTTCTCGCCGGAAAGGAACGCAAGGATGTCCCCGCCCCGCTTTTCCTCGACGAACCGGGTAACGATAGTCTCGACCTTGGCGAGTATGGCGTCCATGGCGCTGTCCCCGGCACGCCCGCCGGATCCGGAACCGGAACCGCCGCCGTCGCGCCCCCTTCCGTTCCGGGAATCCCTTGCCGGGGAAAAACCCCGGGGCGAATGATCCGCCGCCGGCCCCTGGGATCCGGGATCCGGCGGATCGTACACAAGCGTCACCGGGAAACGCTGGGCGTCGATCTTGACGACCGGGCAGTCGCCGAAATAGGCCGAGAACACAGCCGTGTTGATCGTGGCGGACGAGACTATAACCTTGAACTCCCGGCGGTTTTCCAGAACCCTTTTCAGCAGCCCCAGGATGAAGTCGATGTTCAGGCTGCGCTCGTGGGCCTCGTCCACCACGAGAAGGCTGTACTTGGAAAGCCACGGGTCGAGCTTCATCTCCTGCAGCAGGATTCCGTCGGTCATTATTTTGATTCTGGTCTCGTGGTTCGTGCGATCCTCGAAACGCATCTTGTAGCCGATGAGACCGGGGATGGTTGTCCCCATCTGCCGCGCGATGAATTCGCTGACGGAAACGGCGGCGATCCGGCGCGGCTGGGTTACGCCGATGATTCCGTGCCGGGAATAGGCGGCCTCGTGCAGGATCACCGGGAGCTGGGTTGTCTTGCCGGAACCGGTGGGGCTTTCGACGACCACCGCCTGATTTTCCTCAAGCGCCGACAGTATGACGTGATGGTTTTTGTAGACAGGCAAATCGAGATAATTCATAAATATAACCATACAGGCACTTCACATTTTTGTCGATTGTGGTATGATGGTATTTGTGCGACTGAGTTGCGGCCCGGCAGAACGGGGCGACAAAATCGGGAAAAATCACAAACCATAACTACGGAGGTAACATGGCTAAACAAAAAAACGTTTACTTTTTCGGAGGCGGCAAAGCCGACGGCGATGCGACAATGAAGCACGTGCTTGGCGGCAAAGGCGCCAACCTTGCCGAGATGGCAAACCTGGGGATGCCTGTCCCGCCGGGCTTCACCATCTCCACGGATGTCTGCGACGCCTACTACAAGGGAGGCAGGACCTACTCCGCTGAAGTAAAAAAGGAAGTTGCGGCCGGACTCGAAAAGCTCGAAAAAATGATGAAGAAGAAGCTTGGCGATCCGTCGGATCCTCTGCTGGTTTCGGTGCGCTCAGGCGCGGCGGCCTCCATGCCCGGCATGATGGACACTATCCTGAACCTGGGCATGAACGACAAGGCCGTCCATGGCCTTATCGACAAGACCGGCAACGCCCGCTTCGCCTGGGACGCCTACAGGCGCTTCATCCAGATGTACAGCGACGTGGTCATGGGCGTGGAAAGGGATCTGTTCGAAGAGGCCCTGGACGAGGTGAAGGACGAAAAGGGAATCAGGCTCGACACCGAGCTTGACGCCGAGGATCTGGAAGACCTGGTCGACGAATTCAAGAAAATCGTACGCACCCATG
>WQZW01000283.1 GCA_009780545.1 Treponema sp. | reverse complement strand
TCAACTTTGTCAATGTCCCTGACGGAAACCCGGAGCCGCGTCATGCATGCGGCATTGCCGCTCACATTTTCCTTTCCGCCCACAAGATCCAAAATCTCCCGGGCCAACTGTGCATAGTCCATCGTTATTCTCCTCCATAAATTTTCCGTTCGGCGCAAAAGCCCGAAACCGATTACTTCGACTGCGAAGGTAAAATTTTTGCGATATGGCCGTCCGCCTTTTCCAGCATTTTTACGGCTTCGTCTTTTCCCAATCCGAAAAGAACCATTGCGATGGCAATCTTCGGCTGTTTGCCGGAAGCGTCCAACGCCGCTTGTGCCGTTTCCTCGTCGCATCCGGTGATTTCTTTGATAAGGCGAAGGGAACGCAGAACCAGTTTGTGATTTACGGCCTTCAAATCCACCATAAGATTTTTGTAAACTTTTCCCATGCGGATCATCGCCGCCGTCGTAAGCATGTTCAGGATAAGCTTTTGCGCCGTTCCGGACTTCATCCTGGTCGATCCGGTTACCACTTCCGGGCCTACATCGGCAAAGAGTTTGTGTTTGGCATGGTCGAAAGTTTTGGAATATTTATTGCACGAAATCGCGCCGGTAACCGCGCCGATACCGACGGCATATTCCAAGGCACCCAAAACATACGGCGCCTGGCCGGAAGCGGTAATTCCTACAAGAACGTCCTTGGAAGTAAAATCCATTTCCCGCAGTTCCCGGATTCCCTCGTCGGCCCTGTCCTCGGCCAGCTCGACGGAAGTGGTAAGTGCGGCCATTCCTCCGGCGATAAGGCCGCGGACCATGGCAGGATTCGTCCCATACGTTGGCGGACATTCCGAAGCGTCGAGAACGCCCAACCGGCCGGAAGTTCCGGCACCGATATACACAAGCCGCCCGCCCTGTTTGAAGGCGTTCACGACGTCGTCCACCAAAGCGGCGATCTCCGGCAAAATCTTTTCGACGGCAAGCGGAACTTTTTTATCCTCGCCGTTAATGATGGAAACTATTTCCAGCGCCGTTTTCGTGTCTATGTCGGATGACGCGTCGTTACGCTGTTCGGTGGTGAACTGATTTAGCATTTCGCCTGAAAGACTGTTTACCGGGATCGAATCGGTCATTGCTACGCTCCTTGCTGTCTCTACCAATAACTGTAAAACCGACTCCGCTTCCTGTCAAGCGGAAAGTTTGGTTTCCCCGATCAGATTACCCGGATAACTCGGTATGGTGATTCGGATCCTGCGTATGACCGGCAAGCTTCCTTTCTACCGCAAGCAGATCCTTTGCCAGACGGAGCAAGGCATCCTGGGTTTCGGGGAGGAGCTTGGAGTAAACCTCAAAGAATTCCTTCTCAAAGGGAGGAGCCACGAACATTTCGCCGGAGCCCGAGCGCAGCCAATCCTCGCTGACATTGAAGTTCATCACGATAAGCCGGATATTCTTTTCGGTGAGGAGGTTCTCGCCCACCTCGATCATCGAAAGCGCGGCGGCCTGCATGCCAAGCCGGGAGGCAAATTCCACCTGCGTCAGCTTGAGTGCCTTACGGATCGCCCTAATTCTTTCGTTTGCACCGACCATACCGTGTTTCTTATGGTACAGGAAACAGGCAAAATTTTCAATAAAAGCGTGGATTAGTCCGATTCGCCCTTGTTTTATACATCAAATGGTAGTACAATAACATTCGATGATTATCTTTGCTGATACCATGGCCGAAATGAGGGAAACCTTCCGCCTGCTCAGTCCGGAAAGCCGTAAAACGCTGCTTGATCGTGCGAAGGAATTCTACCGTGGACAGGAACAGACGGCGGCGAGTCGGCAAATCGAGGATTCCGGGGCGGAACCGGAAGCTAAAACGGGCCTTAATTCCCACGAGGGACGAATTGTCGGCGGGACGTAAACACCGCAAAGGAGCATGGGTATGGTTAAGAGGATTGCGGTCGCGTTGGTTGCGGCCATGGTCGTTGCGGGTGCTGCCGGGGCACAGGAGAAATTCCTGATCAATGCCGGCATCGGGTACGGGTTTCTGCCCTACAAGATGTCACTTCCCCCGATTTCGGCCAGCGTGGAATACATGCTGGACAGTATCCCGCTTTCTATCGGCGGATACTTCGGCATGACCGGGTACAAGGAGGATGCGACAAAACTCGTTTCATACAAGGCATCGATGGTTGGTTTTGGGGCAAAGGGAAGCTGGCACTTCGGCTTTGGGCCCGAAAAGCTCGATCCCTATGCAGGTCTCGTGCTGGGCTGGCTGGTATACAACCAGGAGGTTACGACCACGGTACCGGAAGTCAAGGCAGGGGGCATTGTTATAACCAAAGAAACCACAACTACGGCAAAAAACAACCTTAGTACCTTCCTGTACGGCATCAATGTGGGCGCGAGGTACTTCTTCACGAACAACATAGGTGCTTACCTCGAGCTTGGTTACAGTGCGGTTTCGGTTGCAAGCGTAGGTCTTGCGGTAAAGTTTTAAGGTTCCCGCCCGGGAATTAAGGCAACTGGAGCTCCCGCCGTCGGCAGGAGCTCCACATTCAACCCTTCTTACACAGACACGTTTATCGCGCCACAAATCCTGGACAATTAGCCCCGACCGTCCTAAGCACTTCGACCGAGGGCATAAGGCGGGATTTGATCCCGAAGGCAAGGCAGGAATGAGGAAGGGCCGGATCCCAGCTTGTCCGGTAGTGAACGCACTTCATGCAATTCGGAGCGGGCGGTTTCTCCACGGAATCCTCGGTCGGCATGGTGCGGCCGGAATCCATCCGTCAACGTTGACGCTAGGCGGCGATACCGAACAGCATTCCGGCGGTAAGCGAAGGTCCGGCAAAGGGATTCGCCGGTTTGGCCGGAGCCGCCCGAAGCTGCGAGTACCGTTCCAGTAAGTTGTTGACCCGGGAATCGTCGTAGGTGAAGGTTCCGGATCCGGGTTTTGCGGCCCCAAACTTTCGGGCGGCGGGCTTTCCCGCGCCGGAAGCCCCGGT
>WQZW01000282.1 GCA_009780545.1 Treponema sp. | reverse complement strand
TTGATCCCGTTGTGGCCGACCGGATTGTGGCTGGCCGAAACGTACAGAAAACCCCGATTGCCGGAGCCGGAACGCGCCCAGGCCATGATCTCCGGGGCGGCAACGAAGCCGGCATACCGCACCCGGCAACCTGCGGCCAGCAGTGCCCGGATCGCCGAGTCGGCAATGGCCTTCCCCGTCGGCCTGGTATCGGTACCGACCAACACCGTCGGCGGTTCGCCCCGCCCCGCAAGGTACCCGGCAAAAACCAGTCCGGCCGCGGCGGCCAGGACGCGATGCCCGGCCCCGATCCCCGGACCTCGATCCTCCTCGTCCCCCGACTCGGCAAACACCGCCCTCCAGCCGGAGTGGGAAAGTATCATCGAGGAAAGGCAGCGGTCCAGTTCCTGTCGGCCCGGCATTGTCGGAGCGTCTTGTCGGTCGATCGCGGATTCCTCCCGGTGATTGCAGGTTAGTGGCAGTATAGGAGGAAAAGGTCGGGATCGGCAAGTCGAAGAGAAGAATTTTGAATTACTACGGTGGCGGTTTGGGAAGGCCGGCAGACGGCAAATCCCGGGGTAAGCTTCCCGCCAAGGCGGAAACGCCGGATGCGTTCCCGCCATTGACGATGCAGGTTTGCCGGATAAAGCCAAGGGACATTCCCGACGACCGATGCAGGGATCTTACTTCCACAACAAATGCGTGGAGTTTTGCTACGCAAAACTCCTCAGTCCAACCTGCCCATGGCAGGTTGGACCTGTTATACTGAATCCCGCCGGCCGGGTTTGGTCGGCAGGAGTTGCGATGACGGAATTTGCGGGGCTGTATCGGCCCCTCCGGATCGGCCCGCTGAAGCTTTCCGGCAATCTGTTGTTGGCACCTGTTGCCGGCTACTCGAACCGTAGCTTCAGAAGGCTCTGCATCGAACAGGGTGCCAACCTTGGGTTTACCGAACTGATTTCCGCCGAGTCGCTGTACCGCAACCCGGAAAGCTACGGTCTGGGGCCAAGTCCCGCGGCTTCCAAGGTCAGGCCGGACCTGGCCAGCTTGGTCGCCAGGGCTTCGAATGAAAGGCAATATGCGGTCCAGCTATTCTCCGGCTGCCCGGAATCGGTGTACAGGGCGGCGGCCATGCTTGCCCCGCTTGCTCCGGAGGTGCTGGACATCAATGCCGGCTGCCCGGTGCCCAAGGTGGTCAAACACAACGGCGGCTCGGCCCTGATGAAGGAGCCGGACCTGCTGGCAAGGGTGGTCGAGGCGGCGGTTCGGGCCTCGCGGGATTTTTTGGGATCGGTTCCGGTGACGATCAAGATACGCTCCGGCTGGGATTCCTCCTCGCTGAACTACCCGGAGTGCGGAAGGCTGGCGGTCGAGGCCGGGGCTGCGATGGTCAGCCTGCACCCCAGGACCCGCAGCCAGGGCTACTCGGGCCGCGGCGACTGGAGCCTGATCGCCGACCTTGCCTCCCGGCTTCCTGTTCCGGTTACCGGTTCGGGCGACCTGAACGGCCCGGAGGATGCGGCCCGCATGCTTGCCGAGACCGGCTGCGCGGCGGTGATGTTCGCCCGAGGGGCCATGGGCAACCCGACGATCTTCGCCGCCACGAGATCCTTCCTGGAAACCGGAACCTGGCAGGAGCCGGAACCGATCGGGCGCTTTCGGATGGCCCTTGCCCACCTAAGGCTTCTCGCCGAGGACCTGGGCGAACGGTCCGCCTGCCTGGAGATGCGCAAGCAGTTCCCCGCCTACATCAAGGGAGTCCCGAAAGCGGCGGCGATTCGGGCAAGGGCCGTCCGGGCATGCACCTTCGGGGAATTCGAAAGCTTGGCGGAGTTACTTCAGGACCAACAGAAGTAATCCCTGAACGTATCCGCGACGGAATTTATCATACCATACTCATATACTATGGTTAGACCGTATTTCATCAAACAAAAAATTTCGTAAACAGGGCCGGTACCGTCTTGTATAATTTTTTCACCGGTGCTACGATGTATCCAAGGAGAACGATATGAAGTTTAAGCAGTTGATGAAAGTCGGTTCAATGATTGCCGTCGCAGCCATTGCCCTGTCGGTGCTTTCCTGTGCCTCCACGGGGAAAGCAGGAGCAACCTTGAAGTTGGGGACCTATTCTGTCCAGGATATGCCCACGTCCAATCCGGACGTAACCCTCGACCTCGCCCTGACCCTGAGTGCCGAGAACAATTTTGAGCTCACATCCAGGCTGAGCAACAGCGATATGGTTACCACGGAAGCCGGCACGTACGCCTGGTTTGATGAGGGCATGACCATCATCGATCTGGACCTTGCCGAAGGGTCGCCGCTCCGCCTGTTCAGGGTCGTCGGCAACGGCCTGCGTCACCTCCAGCCGGACGGAGAAGAGTTCGAAGAGGCACTTTGGTCCAACCACACGTTGGTCAGGGAGTAAGTGCGCTCGTTCCAATCTGCCAAAGGCAGATTGGAACGGAGATCGGTTCAATCTGCCAGATTGACCCGATCTCCGTCCGCAAGTCCCCGATCTGCGGCTTTTCCGCATGGCCGGGGAAACGTTAAGTTCGGGCTTCAGGCCGAACGGCTCCCGCATCGGGATCTGATCGGTGCCTCCCTAGGTACTCGCCAAAAGCTTTGTCCTTAACGGCAATGTGGCTGAGTACCCAGTCTTTCAAAGTACGGGCAAACTTGTTGGGAACGAAGGAGTGTCCGCTTTCGTATTCATGGACGGCCCCAAGGATGGCCTTCACCAGGTCCTCATGCTCCTTCTTGTGCTCGGGGGTCAGGGGGTAGTTCATTTTTTTAAGGATTTCCGCCTCCGTATCGAAGTGTAAGCGCACGTATTCGACTATGCTGCTCATCGCTTCCCGAAAGCCGGTATCGATACCGGTCCCGCCATGGATGCAGGCACGGTAAAGTTTGTTGGTCAGATTGACGAATTCCCGGTGCTGCAAATCAATGATGCGAACGCCGGTATCGTATCGGCAGGACCAGGTAATAAGCATCTCGTCC
>WQZW01000281.1 GCA_009780545.1 Treponema sp. | reverse complement strand
TACGCCGCACAGGAATGGCCGGGCTACGTGCATCAGGTGATGATCTCCACGAAGTGGTACGCCGAAAACTTCCCGAAGCTGAAGGGTCGGATGGAGGACGGCACGACGACGATCCCTGACGATCCGCTCATCCGTGACGACTTCCGTGTGGTCGGGCTGAAAGCCGGCGTGCCCTGCGTGCTGGAACGAAGCGGGGGCCTGAGGGAACGGCGGCACGGGGATGCGGCGATAGCAAAGTTGATGGCGGTATTTGCCGCTACCGAGGACGGGGCCGGGGGATACCAGCCGATGACGTACGAGCCGGTGGCGACGGCCAACCGCTACAGGGCGGGGAGGGGCGATCCGTGGGAAGACTAGATTTCTTCAAAAACATTTTCAACAAAACGGTTTCTGAAAACAACGTTGAAAACGATATTGACGGCGAGGGTGAAGGACAGGCTTCCGCCGTCCCGAACACCAACCGGCATCCGTGGGGGGATTTTTCCCTCCTGCAAAACCTCACGCCGGAACGCCTCGCCGGGATACTCAACGACGTGAAGCGGGGCGAGTGTCCCTCCGAGTACCTCCAGCTCGCACAGGACATCGAACTGAAGGATCTGCACTACCGCTCCGTGCTTTCGACCCGCAAGGACGCGATCACCGGGCTTGAGATCAAGGTGATTCCGGCGGGCGAGGACGCAAGGGATGTCGAACTTGCCGAGGCGGTCGAAAAGGATATTGTCAAGAATTCCAAGGCAAAATTGTACGCCCTGATTCGGGATATGCTGGACGCTTTGGCGAAAGGCTTTTCCGTTTCCGAAATTATCTGGGACACGAAATCCGCACCGTGGAAACCCGCCGCCTACAAATTCCGTGACCCTCGGTGGTTCCAGTACGACAGGGAAACCGGCAAGCGGCTCATGCTCCGTTCCCCGCTCGGAAACGATCTGGAACCGCTGAAGCCGTTCCGCTTCGTCGTGCACGAGCCGCACCTGATCAGCGGCAACCAGATCACCGCCGGACTTGCGTTGCCGGCTTTGTATTACTGGATGCTCAAAAGTTACAACGTTACCAGCTGGGCCGCGTTCATCGACCGCTTCGGTTACCCGATCCGAATCGGCAAGTACGGAAGGAAGGCGACCGAGCACGACCGGCTGACGCTCAAGCGGGCGGTCGCCGCAATCGGGCAGGATTTCGGTGCGGTGATTCCGGAGAGTGCGATCCTCGAAATCATCGAGTCCAAGACGACGGGCGTGAACTCCAAGGTTTACGGAGACATGGCGGAATGGATCGACCGGCAAATCTCGAAGCTGGTTCTCGGGCAGACGATGACGACCGACGACGGTTCAAGCCGCAGCCAGAGCGAGACCCACGACAGGGTGCGGGGCGACATCGCCGACAGCGATACTCAGCAGCTTGTGGAAACGCTGAACGCCGCACTGACCGTTCCCTACATAAACCTCAATTTCGGCGGGCAGGAAAATTACCCGAGGATCGATCTTTACAAGCCCGATGTCAAAAACATCGAGCAGATTATCATGGCGGTGGAGAAGCTCGGGCCGCTCGGACTGAAGGTGAAGGCCGACGAGGTGCGATCCAATCTGGGCCTGTCCAACCCGGAGGACGGCGACGAGACGATAGGCGGCAGGCAGGAGCCGGCCCTCGGATACGGGGGGGAGGGGGGGTGGCCGAACGTTCCGGAACTCAACTCGGAGATGGGCGTAACCACGACGGATGCCGTGGACGATCCGGACGGGGAGAACCTCGACGGCTACGTGCGGATTTCGGACGACATAGCGGAGGTGATACAAAGGGCGGCGGACGCTGCCACGGACTTCGCGTCGTTCCAAACCGAGCTGGCGAAATTGGTAACGGCATGGCCGGCGGACAAGATCGCCGAGTGCGTGGCGGTGGCGACGTTCAAGGCAAGGGCTTTGGGCAATGCGGGATTTGAGGGGGAGGCAAAAAGTTGACCGACAAAAACAGTTTTACGGCAAAGTTCGCCTATTTCTATAAGAGCAACTTTATTAACATAAAAGAAACGCTTGGGGAATTCGTAGACGAATGCAGGGATCTTATTGTTTCGCTGTTAGAAGTGGCCGCCTGCCTGTACCGTGGCATAATGTTCCTCGCCTCCTTGGTGCTGTATATTCTTTTTGTGTTCGTACCAGTCTTGCAGGTAATAAAATGCCGGCTTGTCGTGTGGGTAAATGAGAAGGATGCCCAGCGAATTGCAGGCCGTCCAGCCGGCTACTATACCAGAAAAAGCGTGGAGAAGATGAACGAAACGGTCAAGGCCCGTGCCTTGGGCAATGCGGGGATCGAGGGGGGAAACAGTGAAGGTAAAATTTGAAAAAAAGAGAGGCATGTGCCTGACCCCGTGTCCCCACGGCACGGTTTCGGAGTCCGGAATTCATGTGCGTGTCGGTTCCCATTACTGCGGTTTATGTATCTATAACGCAAAGCCAGCCAGGAAGGAAAACATAGTTTACTGCTCCAAGGATACGGGCGGTGATTTGCATACCGGCGATCAAGGCCCCGATTCCGTGGAAACCGGGACTGTCCCGCAAACGCACGAATCGAACGGCACAAAAAACATGAGGGACGGAATCGAAAAGGTCTGTGCCGAACTGTCAAATTTCCTCGCGATAAAAAATCGGCGTTACGGAAACTCGGCCCTGGAACCGATAAACGTCTTTTCCAAGGCCGACGCCGGCAGTTCGATCCGTGTCCGCATCAACGACAAACTTTCCCGCATACGCAACGGGGAATCGCTGCGGAAAAACGACGTGGTTGATTTGGCCGGCTACCTTGTTCTGCTTATGGTGGAGCAGGGGTGGGACGATTTTGGGGATATGCTCGATTAGGGCGGGGAGGTAGAAACGATGCTTGAATGGTACCGGATAGTAGTGTTGACGGTAGCGGCGATGCAGGTAATTGCCTGCATCGTTATTGTCGTTTCCGCGAGATGCGACGTGGACGAGGAGAATATAATTCTGATGCTGTGC
>WQZW01000280.1 GCA_009780545.1 Treponema sp. | reverse complement strand
AGGGATGCTCCCCAAGCGATGCCAGAATCCGCCCCGAGCCCTGCCGGCCCAGCATGGCGTACAGGGCGATGCAGTTGGCCTCGGTACCCCCGGAGGTGAAGAACAGCGTTCCGGGCGGCACTTCCAGCACTCCGGCGATGTCCGCCCGCGCCCGCTCCAACGCCTCCTTTGCGAGCCGGCCGGCCCGATGCGCCGAGGACGGATTGCCGAAAACGCCGGCCTCCGCAAGCCGCCGCGCCGCCTCCGTTGCCGCCGGATCCGGCGGCGCCGTTGCCGCCCAGTCGAAGTAATGCCCCTCGGAAATCCGTTCCTTGTCCACGGTGCAAGTGTACCGAAAAAGGCGGGGAAGGATAAGGAACTCGGGCAACAACTGCCGCCGGTTACCGGCGGGGTGGAGGTTTGCTTTGCAAACCTCCGAGTCCAATCTCCGCAGGAGATTGGACATACTACGGCGGAGATCGGTAAAGGCCGGCAGATGGCAAAATTCGGGGCAAGCTGCCCTTCAAGGCGGAGACGCTGACGACATGCGGTTTCCGTTTGGGTTTGTCGCGTGATTCTCCTGTTTTCCATTTTTTCTCCATATTTGCGTGGTATGATGTTCTTATGAAGTTGCGCAATGTGAAGATGCGGACGCTGTGGGTGTGCGGCATGTCATGCGCCCGCTGCGAGGAACGCATCGAAAAAGCGCTTGCCGCGGTGGCGGGCGTCGAATCGTGCAGGGCGAATTATGTTTCCGGTTGCGTGGAAATCAGATGCGCCGCAAAAACCGCGAACGCGGGCCTGGAACGCGCGGTTGCGGAAGCCGGCTACACGGTGGCGGAAGGCAGATGCGCCGGCAAGGGCACGCGCATTGCCGGCACGCTGGTCGTCATCATCGCTTCTTTCGTGCTGCTTCGGCTGTTCGGCACCGGCCCGGCGGCGTTTCCCGTCGCCCGGGCGGGCATGGGCTACGGCATGGCGTTGGTGATCGGGCTTATTACCTCCGCGCACTGCATTGCGATGTGCGGGGGGATCAACCTTTCGCAGTCGCTGGGCGGCGTGCGTCTGCAGGAAGCCGGGCAGGCAAGGCAGGCGGTACGTTTGGCGCGGCTTATGCCGGGCATCCTGTACAACGGCGGGCGACTTCTCTCGTATACCGTGATAGGGGCTTTGGTCGGCGCGCTCGGTTCGGTACTCACGCCCTCCGGACGATTCCAGGGCGTCCTGATGCTTGCGGCCGGCGTATTCATGCTGATCATGGGGATGAACATGCTCGGCCTTTTTCCGGCGTTGCGGAAATTTTCCCCGGTTTTGCCCAAGGCGTTCACCCGATCGGTCGAGGCGAAAAGAAGCGGGCGCGGGCCGCTGGTGGTAGGGCTTCTGAACGGATTCATGCCGTGCGGGCCGTTGCAGGCGATGCAGCTTTTCGCCCTTTCCACGGGAAGCGCGCTTCGGGGCGGCATCTCGATGTTTTTGTTCTGCCTCGGCACGATCCCGCTCATGTTCGCGCTGGGGGCGACAAGCGGCATTTTGAGCGGAATTAAGGGAAAGGATTTTTCCCGTCGCATCATGTATGTCGGAGCGGTGCTGGTTGCGGCTATGGGGCTGGGCATGTTTTCCAACGGCTGGAATCTGACGGGAGTCTCCGACCTGTTCAATGCGGGCAGGTCGGTGTCCGAGGTCGCGTCTGCCGATGCAGGCGGCTTCAGGCCCAAAATGGAAAACGGCGTGCAGGTGGTCAATTCCGTATTGTTGCCGAACAGCTACCCGGCGATCGTCGTGCAGGAAGGCATTCCGGTACGCTGGACCATCAATGCCCCTTCCGGAAACATCAACGGCTGCAACAACCGCTTTATCGTGCGGGAGTACGGCATCGAGCATACGTTCAAACCCGGCAAGAACGTGATCGAGTTTACCCCCGGGCGTTCCGGCAGGTTCGGGTATTCATGCTGGATGGGGATGATTGGCAGCACCATCACGGTCGTTGCGGAAGGAATGGACGCCGCCGACGTTCCCGAGCCGTCCCGAACGCCGATCCCGGCCGGCCTGACGATTCCGACGGACGAAGTCGCGGTCGCGCGGATCGCGCAGGACCTGCAGACCGCGGAAATTCGGCTGACGGAATCCGGCTTTTCCCCCGCCCTCGTGGTGATGCGGCGGGAGATTCCGACCTTGTTGAACATTATTATCGAGACGCCGAATTCCGGCGATTCCCGACTTGTTTTCCCGACCTATCGGGCAATGCTGGATACCGAAACCGGGGAGAATCCCGTGCGGATAATTCCTACCGTCGATTTCGAGTTCTCCACAAAGAACAATTTGTTTTACGCCTATGTCAAAGTCGTCGATGACATTGATGCCGTCGACATCGAAGCGATACGGGCGGAAGTTGCCGCCTTCCAAACGCTGATTTACCCCGACGCATATTTTGATTAGGGGCCAGGGAACCGCCGATTTAATAAGGAATTCGGCGGTTTCCGTTTGGGTTTGCCGGCAAAAACTTACAGCAGATCCGTCCGCCCGGCCTTCCTTATCAGCTCGACCACCTCCCGGACCCTGTGCGTTTGCCCCTTCCTGGTGACCAGGGCGGTTGCCGGCTCGCCGTTCTTTCCGGAGCGGATCACCACGATGAGGTCCTCCACGCCGGCAAGCGCCACCGGAATGTCCGAATCCACGCTGCATGTTTCGGCGGAAACGCCGAAGACCTGCGATCCGCCGCCGGAACGCAGCTTGACGTAATCCTCCCAGTTGCCGATGTCGATCCAGTCGAAGTCGCCCCGGACCATCACCGTGTCGGAACACTTTTCGGCGATGGCGTAGTCGAAGGAGATGGCTTTGGCTTTGCGGTAGGCGTTCTCCAGTCCCGGCCATTTTTCCAGCACCTTCACCCCGTCCGTTTCGGTGAAGGAATCCCCGTCCGGGACTTTCAGCTTCTCGAAGGGAGCGAACACTTCCGGGGCAAGCAGGCGGAACCGGTCGGCCATAAAATCGACGGAAAAGGCGAACATCCCGGAGTT